>CAJOQW010000049.1 GCA_905236955.1 uncultured Bacteroidales bacterium | reverse complement strand
GAGGTCGAGCTTGAGGTGCACCCCGCCCGCCCCTACTTTGCGGCCGTTGCCCGAATCGTAGACATTCTCCGTGACGAAGACAGGATTGGAATTGCCGGGCCCGAAGGGCTGGAACTGCTTGAGTATCCTGAAGAACTTGGGCGTAATCTGGGCAAAGTCGAGCCTGGCGTCGATGTCAACCACGGGAGTGAGCATCTCGCCGGTGACCTTGCCCTGGACGAACTCGTCCATCCTTCGCGCGAATTCCGGAAGATTCTCTTCCTTGAGGGTGAGCCCGGCGGCATACATGTGGCCACCGAAATTCTCGAGGAGGTCGGCGCAGCTTTCTATTGCCGAGTACAGGTCGAAGCCCTGTACGCTCCTGGCGGAACCCGTGACGAAACCGTTGCTCTTGGTAAGGACCACGGTGGGTTTGTAGAAAGCTTCCACTAGACGGGATGCGACTATGCCCACGACGCCTTTGTTCCAGTCCGGATTGTACACGATCGTGGCGTTGCCGCTGGCCAGGGCCCTGCCCTTTTCCACCATTTCCAGGGCATCGGCGGTGATTTCCCTGTCTATGTTCTTGCGTTCGTTGTTATTGTTGTTGATGCGTTCGCCTATAAGGTTGGCACGCCCCGTTTCTGTGGCTGTGAGGAGTTCGACGGCCAGACGGCCCGTCTCCATTCGCCCGGCGGCGTTGATGCGCGGGCCTATCTTGAAGACGATGTCGTCTATGCCTATGTGTCCCGGCTCGAGGTTGCTGAGGCTGATCAGGGCCAGCAGGCCCTTGCGGGGTTCCTCGTTGAGACGCTTGAGGCCGAAGTGGGCGAGTATGCGGTTCTCGCCTGTCATGAAGACGAGGTCGGACGCAATGCTCACGACGCAAAGGTCGAGGAGGGGGAGAAGGGTGTCGAAGGGGATGTCGTATTTCTGGGCATAACCCTGAACCAGCTTGAATCCCACCCCGCATCCGCACAGGTCGTCGAAAGGATAGCTGTCGTCCTCACGCTTGGGGTCGAGTACGGCAACGGCGTCGGGAAGTTCTTCTTCGGGAAGATGGTGGTCGCAGACGATGACGTCAATGCCTTTGCCGGCGGCGAACTTGATCTTCTCTATGGCCTTGATGCCGCAGTCGAGTGTGATGATGAGGGTGTAGCCGCCCTTCTCGGCCGACTCTATGCCCTTTATCGAGAGCCCGTAGCCCTCTTCGTAGCGGTCGGGTATGTAGAAATCGACGTCGTCGGTGTACCTTTTGATGAAAGAGTACACGAGCGCGACGGCGGTGGTGCCGTCCACGTCATAGTCGCCATAGACGAGGATTTTCTCGCCTGAGGTTATGGCCTTGTGCAGTCGTTCCACGGCCACTCCCATGTCTTTCATGAGGAAGGGGTCGTGAAGATCCTGCAGGCTTGGCCGGAAGAATGCCCGGGCCTGTTCGAAGGTCTCTATGCCGCGTTGTACCAGGAGCTCCGCAAGCACCCGGTCTATACCGAGCGCCAGCGCCAGGGCGGCGACTTTTTCACTGTCCACCGGCTCTGCTACGTTCCATTTGGCATCTTTCGACATGTCCTACAAATATACCTAAAAATCCAGACTAAAACAAGAAGATGTTCTCTGCCGTACCGCCTCGAAAAGCAGGATGGCGGCGCTCACGCTCACGTTGAGGGAGTCTTCCACTCCGAGCATGGGGATGCGTATATGGGCGTCCGCCGCTTCGCGCCAGAGGCCGGTGAGGCCCGTCGCTTCCGTGCCCATCACTATGGCTGTCGGACCCGTCATGTCGCGGTCGTAGTAAAGGGAAGAATCCTGCAACTGGGCGGTGAGTATCTGTATATTATTGGTTTTCAGCCACTCTATAGCTTGTTTGGAGCTGCAGCAAACAGTGGGGACCGTGAACACCGCACCCACGCTGGCACGGATGAGGTTGGGGTTGTAGAGGTCCGTGCGCGGATCACATACTATCACGGCATCGGCTCCGGCCGCATCGGCGCTGCGAAGTACGGCTCCCAGGTTGCCCGGTTTCTCGACCGATTCCAGTACGACTATGAGCGGAGCCGTGGACGACCCAGGCGTGCAAGGTATATCTTCGAGCCCGGGTTCCCGCCATTCGACTTCGGCAATGATGCCTTCCGTACCGCCGCGGTATGCCATCCTTTCGTAAAGGGGACGGGGCACTTCGAAACAGCGGCAGGCGGGGTTCGGGGATGCCAGGCGTTCGATATCAGCGAAATCTTCCGGCGGCAGGAGTTCCGGACAGCGGAAGAGGGTGCGGGCGCGGAAACCGGCGCCGAGGCAGCGTTCCACCTCGCGGCGGCCTTCGACCAGGAACAGCCCTTTGTCCCGGCGGATATCGGACTTCCAGCCGAGGGACAGGGCCTCCTTGATCTTGGGGTTCTGTGGGGATGTGATGGGTTCGGACCGCATTATCCGAGATCCTTTTCAGGTCTCATCTGCGGGAAGAACAGCACGTCCTGTATGGTGCTCTGACCCAGCATGAGCATGGTGAGGCGGTCGATGCCAATACCGATTCCGGAAGTGGGAGGCATACCGTATTCGAGTGCGCGTACGAAGTCATAGTCCACGAACATGGCTTCGTCGTCGCCCTTCATCTTCAACTTGGCCTCTTCCTTGAAACGGTCCAGCTGGTCTATCGGGTCGTTGAGTTCGGAATAGGCGTTGGCGAGTTCATGGCCGTTCACGAAAAGTTCGAAACGTTCGGTCAGGGTGTCGTCATAGCGGCAGCGCTTGGTGAGGGGGGACATTTCCACCGGATAATCCGTGACGAAGGTGGGCTGGATGAACTTGTCTTCGCAGAATGCGCCGAAAATGGCGTCGATGAGCTTGCCGCGGCCCATGGCCGGGTCAGTTTCGACGTTCAAACCCTTGCAGGTGGCACGGAGGGCATCCTCGTCCATGTCATGGACGTCCACGCCGGCGTATTCCTTGATGGCGTCCAGGATGCGGACCCTTCGCCATCCGGCCTTGAAATCTATGGGCTTGCCTTCCACCTCGACCACGGTGGTGCCATGGAGCCGTAGGGCAATCTTCTCCAGCATCTTTTCGGTGAAATCCATCATCCAGATGTAATCCTTGTATGCCGCATAGAGCTCCATCTGGGTGAACTCGGGATTATGGGTCTTGTCCATGCCCTCGTTGCGGAAGTCCTTCGCGAACTCGAACACGCCGTCGTATCCGCCAACGATAAGGCGCTTGAGGAAGAGTTCGTCCGCGATGCGGAGGTACAGCGGGATGTCCAGGGCGTTGTGGTGGGTGATGAACGGCCTTGCGGTGGCTCCGCCCGGGATGCTCTGGAGTATCGGGGTCTCGACTTCGAGGTAACCGGCTTCCGTGCAGTGTTCCCTCATGGTGTTGATGATCATGGTGCGCTTGACGAAAACGTCGCGTACCTGGGGATTCACGATGAGGTCGACATACCTCTGTCGGTAGCGGAGCTCGGGGTCGGTGACGGCGTCATGCACCACCCCGTCGGCCTCCTTGACTATGGGAAGTACACGGAGGCTCTTGCTGAGGAGGGTGAGCTCCTTGGCATGGACGCTCAGCTGTCCCGTCTGGGTGAAGAATGCGAAACCCTTGATTCCCACTATGTCGCCTATGTCAAGCAACTTCTTCCATACGGTGTTGTACATCGTCTTGTCCTCTCCGGGGCAGATTTCATCGCGCTTGACGTATATCTGGATCCTGCCGGTTGAATCCTGAAGCTCGCTGAAAGAGGCGGCGCCCATGATGCGCCTGCTCATTATGCGGCCGGCTAAGCAGACGTTGCCGAAGGGACCATGCTGCGGGTCGAAACCTTCCTTTTCCGCTTCTTCCTTGCTGAATCCTTCCGCTATGCTCTTCGCCGTAGCGTTTACGGGATAGAGCGGTGCGGGATACGGGTTTATACCAAGTTCCCTCAGTGCTGTGAGGGCGTTTCTTCTGTTCTGTTCCTGTTCGTTGAACTGTTGATCGTTTGCCATGTCTAGGGGATTATGTCTGAATCTTACAAAAGTACGCAAAAAATCGTTACCTTCACCAAACAGCATTTTTCCTTCATGAACCGGAGACTATTCTCCCTCGTACTTATCCTGGCATCGGTGCCTTCCCTCTCAGCCCAAAAACTCTTTCCGAAAGACCATGCATGGAAAGACCTGCCGGCTACTGCCGACAAATGGTGACGATCGCCTCCGCCGCTTGTTCGGGCGAGAGCCCGTCCACATCGACCGTGGCGTCGGCAGTTTCTTCATATGTTGCCGAACGCTCTTCCAGCAGTACGGCTATGCGCTCCCGCAAGGATGCTCCTGAAAGCATGGGGCGGCCTTCCTCCGCTCCGGAAAGGTTCCCGATGAGGGTCTCGACAGAAGCCTTCAGATATATGCAGAAACAATGTTCCGCCAGGATGGCGCGGGCTTGAGGCTCCATGACGGTACCCCCTCCCAGAGAGAGTACCAGATTGTCTTCAGCCTTCTCTACAACATCCTTCAACGTGCTGGTTTCCAAGGCCCTGAATGCCTTCTCGCCTTCGGTTGCGAAGATTTCCGGGATGGTTTTGCCGGCCCTTTCCCCGATCGCTCCGTCGAGGTCGGTAAAGGGGAAGCCGAGCTTTTCCGACAACACGCGGCCAGTCGAGCTTTTGCCCGACCCCATGAATCCTGTAAGGGCGACTATCATCAGAACAGGGTGGGCTCTTCGAATATTTCTATAGGTTCTTCCTCCTTCCTTGGGGCGGTTCCGGGCTTTGCCGGAGCGGGCGCCGCAGGCTTGGCGGCGGGTTCCGGGGATGAAGGCTTCAGAACCGCAGGTTCCGGAGTGTCGATCACCAGTTCGACGGGTTCCGGAATCGCTTCCGGAGCGGGAAGTGCCATTTCCGGCTCCTCTTCCGGGAGGTCGTCTTCGGGTTTGTGGAGGGGTTCTATGAATTCCACCTTCTTGACCTTGTAGCGGTCGTGGCACTTGCGGCCCTTGGCGGTATATCCTTTCTTGCCTATCCATTCCCCGGCGTCGATATTCTCGGGATTGTGCGAGGAATCCTTGCCGCCGAAGACTACGCGGTATTGCGGATGCAGGTCTTCGGACAGGCCGACAAGGTAGCTTTTGGGCGCGTCGGCTATGAAACTCTGCGGGGTATTGTCGCTCAGGACGAAGCAGAAACGCTTCACGTAGAAGGTCTTGGCGGCACCGTCGTAATAAATTGCCGTATAAATCTTCCCGGGATCGAATTTCTCTATCTTGAGCACGTCCCCCTGATACTTGTTGACCAGGTCGAACGAAGTGGTATAGAAGGTCCCGTTCCTGAAGACGGCGAGTACCTTGTCGTCGGTGTCGAACTGGCCGAGATACAGGCCGCGGTTCTCGTCGTTGAGCTTCTGTATGTCGGCGTCGTACCATATGTCCTTGCCGGCAATGGTGGATACGCCGCGGCTCTTGAGGCTTATGTTCCTTATGGCATTCTTGGAAACGAGATTGCCGCGCGCACCCTTGCTCTTGATGGCAAGGGTCGCGAAATCGTATTCCATCGATGTCTTCTTGAGCTTCGGTTTCGGGCGCAGCGAAATGCGTACGGACTCGGCCTCGCCGTTCGGATTGGACGAGAAATACTCAATGCGGCTGCCTTCAACCCCTTGCGTGATATCGTATTCCTTGTCGCGGGTGACGGAGGTGATGGCGAAACGCTTGGCGTAATAAACCGAACTCTTCCCGTCACGGTAGATGACGTTGTAGATGCGCCGTTCGTCACCCCTGTCGAAGACGTTGACATACAGCAGGTCTTTCCCGAAGAAGGCCTTGTCCTGGACCTTGGTGATGCGGTATTTGCCGTCTTTCCCGATGACGATGATCTCCGACATGTCGGAGCATTCGCATATGAATTCGCCGCCGTCGTCCCTCTTGAGGCCTATCCCCACGAACCCTTCGGCGAGGTTGGCCGAGAGCTTGGCGTTGTTGTTGACGACCTTGGTGGCGGCGATGGTCTCGAAACCGGTGAGTTCGGTAAGGCGCGGGAAGTCCTTCCCGTAGGTTTCCTTGAGATGCTTGAACCAGGCTATGGTGTAGCCGGTGATGTTGTCTATGTTCTCCTGCACCTTCGCCATCTCCCCCTCGATCTTGAGGATCTTCTCGTCATTGGCCTTGGTGTCGAACTTGGAAATCTTGCGAACCGGTTTTTCGACCAGCTTGAGGATGTCGTCCATCACTATTTCCTTGCGGAGAAGGTCCTGGTAGAGCTTCATCTGGTCGAAGATGTCCTGGAGCTGCTCCTCCCAGGTCTTCTGGTCTTGTTCCAGTACCTTGTAGATACGGTTCTCGAAGAAGATCTTCTCGAGTGAGGAGTAATGCCAGTCGGCCTCGAGTTTGGCGAGCTTGATGCGGAGCTCGGCCTCCAGGAGGTCGCGGGTGTGCAAGGTGTCGTATTCGAGTATGTCGTTGACACTGAGGAACTGGGGCTTGTTGTCACGGATGACGCAGGCATTCGGGGCGATGTTGCACTCGCAGTCGGTGAAGGCGTAGAGGGCGTCGATGGTCTTGTCGGGCGAGACATCGCCGGGAAGATGGATGATGATGTTCACCTTGTCGGTGGTCATGTCCTCTATCTTCTTGATCTTGATCTTGCCCTTGTCCTTGGCCTTGAGGATGGTGTCTATGATGATATGGGTGGTCTTCCCATAGGGGATCTCGGTGATGGCGATGGTGCTCTTGTCTATCTTCTCGATGCGGGCGCGCACCTTGACGGAACCTCCCCTGCGGCCGTTCATGTACTTGCTGCAGTCGGCAAAGCCTCCGGTGGGGAAGTCCGGGTACAGTTCATAAGGTTTTCCCTCGAGTATCTTCACCGAGGCGTCGAGCAGTTCACAGAAGTTGTGCGGGAGGATCTTGGATGCCATGCCCACGGCGATGCCTTCCGTCCCCTGGGCGAGCAGCAGAGGGAAACGCACCGGGAGTTCGGTCGGTTCCTGGTTCCTGCCGTCGTAGGAACTCATCCAGTTGGTTATCTCCGGGTCGAACACCACCTCCTTGGCGAATTTGGACAGACGGGCCTCGATGTAACGGGGGGCGGCGTTCGAGTCGCCGGTGAGGATGTTGCCCCAGTTCCCCTGGCAGTCGATAAGAAAGCCCTTCTGGCCGAGCTGAACCAGGGCGCCGAGGATGGAGGCATCACCATGAGGGTGGTACTGCATGGCCTGCCCGACGATGTTGGCCACCTTGGTGTAGTTGCCGTCGTCCATCCTGTACATGGCGTGAAGGACGCGGCGCTGCACCGGCTTCAGACCGTCCACGATGTGAGGGACGGCTCTCTGGAGGATTACGTAGGAAGAGTAATCCAGGAACCAGTCCTTGAACATTCCGGACAGTTTGAAACGGTGGCTGTCACTGTCCAGCAACCTGGAGAATTTGCCCGAAGGTGCGGCGTTTTCTTCATCGACCGGGGCCTCGAGAGCGTCGGCGTCCAACTCTTCTTCCGGGGTCATTATCTCGTCATCTTCCATCTGCTATTCCTCGTATCCAAATTTTCGTAATTCCTTGCGGTTCTCGCGCCAGTCCGGGTCCACCTTTACCAGCAGCTGCAGGAAGACCTTCTTCTGGAAGAAGTCCTCCATCTCCTTGCGGGCCTGGGTGCCGACCCTCTTCAGGGCGGTGCCGCCCTTTCCGATGACGATGCCCTTCTGGGTCTCGCGCATCACGTATATGATCGCACCTATCTCGTAACGTTCCTCCCCTTCCTTGAACGACTCGATCTCGACGTGGCAGGAATAGGGGATTTCCTCGCGATAATAAAGGAGGATCTTCTCGCGTATTATCTCACTTGCGAAGAAACGGAGGTTCTTGTCGGTGAAGGTTTCCTTGTCATACCAGGGCGGTGCCACCGGAAGGCGCTCCACAACGGCCTCGAGGATGTTCTGTATGCCGAACTTCTCCTTGGCGGAAGCGGGGATGATGGTGGCCGACGGGACCTGTTTCGACCAATACTCAACAAGGGCCTTGACCTTTTCCTGGTCGCTAATGTCTATCTTGTTGATTACCAAAACTATCGGGCAGGTGAGTTCGTTGAGTTTGCGGACGTATTCACCGTTTTTGTCAGCCTTTTCCACCGTGTCGGTCACATAGAGCAGGATGTCGGCGTCCCCCATGGCCATGTCCACCTTGTTCACCATGTCTTCCTGCAGCCGGTACACCGGCTTGAGTATGCCCGGGGTGTCGGAGAAGACTATCTGCCAGTCCTCCCCGTTTATGATGCCCATGATCCTGTGTCTCGTAGTCTGGGCCTTGGCCGTGACTATGCTGAGTTTTTCGCCCACCAGGGCGTTCATCAGGGTACTTTTGCCGACATTGGGATTGCCGACTATGTTTACGAAACCGGACCTGTGAGCCATTATACGTATGCCCCCATTTTAAGTATGTTCACTTCAGCCTCTGTAAGATAGCGCCATTCACCTTTCTTGAGGCCCTTCTTGGTGAGACCCGCGAAGTAAACGCGGTCGAGGGTGCGAACTTCATGGCCGGTGGCTTCGAAGATGCGGCGGACCACGCGGTTCTTGCCGGAGTGGATCTCGATTCCGAGCTTGCGCTTGTCATTCTCGTCGATGTACTCGAGGGCGTCGGCCGCTATAGGGCCGTCCGACAGTTCGATTCCGTCGAGTATCTTCCGGCGGTCCTCTTCTTCGAGGGGCTTGTTCAGTATGACCTGGTATATCTTCTTCTTGTCGTACGAGGGATGGGTGAGGCGCTCGGCTATCTCGCCGTCGTTGGTGAACATCAGCACGCCGGTAGTGGCCTTGTCGAGCCTGCCGACGGGGTACACCCTTGCAGTGCAGCCTTTCAGGAGGTCCATCACGGTCTTTTCGGCGTGGGGGTCGCTGGCGGTGGTTACGAAACCGCGGGGTTTGTTCATCACCAGGTAAACCTTGGCCTCGCCCCTGAGGGTTTCGCCGTTGAACTTGACCACGTCCTTGCTGATGTTGACCTTGGTGCCCAATGCGGTCACTACCTCTCCGTTCACGGTGACCACTCCGGCCTGGATCATGGTGTCGGCTTCGCGGCGGGAGCATACTCCAGAATTCGCTATGAACTTGTTCAGGCGGATTTCCTCCTTGAGGGGGGTGGGGGCGCTGTCGAAGTCGGAATACTGCGGAGCCGGGCGCGGGGTGTTCTGGATCATGCGGTTGATGCCCTCGTTCGATTCCTTGTTGAAGCCGCCGCGCTGCGGGCGGCCGCCGTCGGATTTGCGTGGTCCCTTGCTGCCGTACGGCTTGCCTGCACCCTGCTTGCCGCCATATGGTTTGTGGCCATAGGGACTTTTTCCGCCGTATTGCCTGCGGGGAGCGCCGTCACCGGGCCTTTCCCCGTTTTCACGGGGCCTTTGGTCACCATAGGCGTTGTAGCTGCGGTGCTCGCCGTAAGGACGGTGTTCTCCGTAGGTTTTGTGATTTCCATATGATCTGTGTTCCCCATATGGGCGCCTTTCGCCGCCGTAGGGTTTCCTCTCGCTGAAAGAACGGCGTTCGCCGTAAGAATCCTGGTTGTCTTTGCCGCCGGTGCTGTAGGCCGGCCTGGCAGTGGTTTGGTCTGTACCGTAGTCGGAACTTGCCCTTTTGCGGGGCCTCAGTTTCCTTCCATCTTTGGAAAATCGATCCATTTCTTTGTCTTTTAGGCTGCGGCGCGACTCACGTCTCGCCTGGGCCACGTTACTTTAATTTGAATTTGTAGGTTATGGTGCCCTCCTGCAGGGCAGGGGCATCGGATTTCATGTCAAAATGTGCCTTCAGGGCAGCCGTGCGAGCAGCGGCCCAAAGTCTGGAATTGGTTATTGTAGTGCCGTCGGCGCCGGCTTGGGCGTCCTTGACGTTGCCGTATTGGTCTATCCATATCTTCACCACGACAGTGCCGCTTTCCTGGATGTTGTAGGCGGGTTTGACGAGTGAACTCTTGTTCACCTTGCGCCCTTCGACATGGGCATTGGGAGTGCCGTCTATGTCGGCGTTGGCGGAATTACCGCGGGCCTGCCCGGCCTTGAAGTTGGCAGAAGGATCTTCGGCTCCGTGCGGTGCGGTGAGCGACGTGTCCTTCTTCGCCATGCCCGGGAAGGCGGCCCTGGGATCGAGCTTGGGCTCTTCTTCACGGACCGGTTCCTGCACGGGGACATCCCCGAAGTCGTCGGGCCTGGCGGCCGGGGTGAGGTTCCGGGCCGTGGACTGGTTGGGGGATTCGCTCCTCTGGACTATCTCGACAGGTGCTTCCCTGTCCACATCCTCGCCCTGTGGCTCACGGCCGTAAACCGGGATGAATTCGGGTTCTTCTTCCTGCTCGAAGTCGATAAGGAAGGAACTTTCGTCCGGGGGTGGCCATAGATACTTGATACCTGTAAAGGATACGAGACACAGGGCCCCGAGATGGAGTCCTATCGTGAGGAGCAGGCCGACTAAAGTCGCGTTGTGCTCCCTTTGTGCCCGTTCTTTCTGGTATGGTTTCATTCAGGCTGCGTGGCTAGTATGACTTTATAGTGGTTGCGCTTGGCGATGTTCATCACCTGCACAATTTCCTTTATGGGCACCGATTCGTCGGAATAGATGCTGAAGGTCGGGTCTTCCTCGTTCTGGAGCAGCCCGACGAGGTCGTCTTCCACCTGGTCTATGCGCTCGGCTATCTCGTTGCCGTTGATGTGATAGGTGTACATGTCGTTGCCCCAGTCCTTTATGGAAACGCTGACCGTGGGTTTTGCGCTCACCTGGCCCGTGCTCTTGGGGAGCAGGAGCTTGAGGGCGTTGGGGTTCACGAGGGTGCTTGTGACCAGGAAGAAAATGAGCAGCAGGAACACGATGTCGGTCATGCTCGACATCGAGATGTTGGAATCTGCCTTCGTGCGTCTCTTGATGGCCATGGTTATTCCGCCTTTTTGTCTTCTTCGGGTTCGTTGAGCACGTCCATGAATTCTATGGTGGCGTTCTCGATGTTGAAGACGACGTTGTCGATCCTGTTGGTGAGATAGTTGTATCCGAAATAGGCGAGGATGCCCACGATGAGGCCGCCCACTGTGGTGATCATCGCCTCGTAGATGCCGCTGGAAAGGAGTGTGATGTCTATGTTGTTGCCTGCGTTGGCCATGTTGAAGAAGGCCTTGACCATGCCGGAAACAGTGCCGAGGAACCCGATCATGGGAGCACCGCCCGCGATGGTGGCGAGGAACGGGAGGCCTTTCTCGAGCCTGGCGACCTCGAGGTTGCCCACGTTCTCGATTGCACTTTGGATATCGGCCAGGGGCCTGCCGATGCGCTCGATGCCCTTCTCGACCAGCCTGGCGACCGGAGTGTCGAACTTGCCGCAGTAGGTGACGGCGCTCTTGATCTTGCCGTCATGGATGTAATCGCGGATGTCGTCCAGGAAGTTCTTGTCCACCTTGGCGGCGCGGTTGATTACCCAGAGCTTCTTGCCGAAGATGTAGATGGCGATGATGCTGAGTATGAGCAGCACTATCATGAGCCAGCCGCCCTTGGCGGCCATGTCGATGAGTGAGTAGGACATTTCCTGCGGAGCCGGAGCCGCTTCCACGGCCTCTGCGAGCGCCGTTGCGGTTTCTGCCTGGAGAAGAGAGAACAACATATTTCTAGAGTTTAAAATTATTCATTTTGTGACCTGTTGGCCTTAACCCAGCAAATATAATCATTTTTCGGGATATTCAATGCGTGAGAAGAACAGGGCGTGTCCCGGAGCGGATTCCCCCGCGTCGGAACGGCTGCCGCCGCCTATCAGCTCCGCGAAGCCCTCGAGGGTCCGTCTTCCCCTTCCGACTTCCAAAAGCGTGCCGACTATTGCGCGGACCATGTTGCGCAGGAACCTGTCGGCGGATATCCTGAAATACCAATAGTCGGATTGCACCCCGGCAGATACCCCTCCTTCCGGAAACTGCCTGTACAAGGAATCTGAATGTCCTAGTATGGAAACGTGGGTTGGAACATACGGGTGCCAGCCGGCCTCGAAGACGGTACATATGGTGGTGCGGTTGTCGGAACCCTTCTTCTGGAAAGAGGAAAAGTCATGGGTGCCGGCAAGAAGCGCGGCGGCGCGGTCCATGAGCTCGAAATCGAGTCCCGGATAGCCGTACAGATACGACCATCCGCAAGCGAAAGGATCCTTGCGGCGGTGAAGGAAATAGGTATATTCGCGCCTGGTTGCGTGGAAACGGGCATGGAATTCGGGGGTTGCGGGCACCACCTCCTGGACGGCTATCTGGTGGGGTAGGATGGCATTCAATTTGCAGCATAACCACTGCGCATCGAGTTCCGCAGGAACTTCGAAGTGAGCCACGTACCCGACGGCGCCCACCCCGGTGTCGGTTCTTCCCGCGCCCACTACGGCGACGGGCTGCCCCGTGAGGGTGCCTAGTGCGTTCTCGAGCGTTTCCTGCACGCTGGGTGCCCCGGGCTGTTTCTGCCAACCGCAGAAATCCGCCCCCGAATATGACAAAGTGACGGAATATCGCATATCTATGCAAAAATAGTAAATTATGGACCAAAACGTAAACATTAAAGAACTGAACGAGAGAATTCAGAAGGAGAGCGAATTCGTGGATATCCTCACCCTGGAAATGGGCAAGGTGATAGTGGGGCAGAAGCATCTGGTGGAGAACCTCCTTATAGGCCTTCTGGCAGACGGGCACATCCTGCTCGAAGGAGTTCCCGGCCTTGCAAAAACTCTGGCCATCAGCACTTTGTCCAAGGCTGTCAACGCGAAGTTCAGCCGCATTCAGTTCACCCCGGACCTGCTTCCGGCCGACGTTACCGGCACCCTCATCTACTCCCAGAAGAAAGAGACGTTCGAGGTGCACAAGGGTCCCGTCTTCGCCAATTTCGTGCTGGCGGACGAAATCAACCGCGCCCCGGCCAAGGTCCAGAGCGCCCTTCTCGAAGCCATGCAGGAAAGGCAGGTCACCCTGGGCGACGAAACCTACGCCCTTCCCGAACCCTTCCTTGTGATGGCCACCCAGAATCCCATCGAGCAGGAGGGCACCTATCCTCTTCCCGAGGCCCAGGTGGACCGTTTCATGCTCAAGGTCCTCGTCGATTATCCCAGGAAAGAGGAAGAGAAACTCATCCTCCGCATGAATTCCACCGGCGAGTTCCCCCGCCCCAACGTGGTGGTCGGCCCCGAGGACATCGTCCGTGCCAGGAACGTGGTGAGGGAAGTGTATATGGACGAAAAGATAGAGCGCTACATAGTAGATATGGTTTACGCCACCCGCACTCCCGGGGAATACGGCCTCAAGGACCTCGGCGGGCTCATTTCCTTCGGGGCGTCTCCGCGTGCCAGCATATCGCTCGCATCCGCTTCCCGGGCCTACGCATTCATGAAGAGGCGCGGATATGTCATTCCTGAAGACGTCAGGGCGGTATGCCCCGAGGTGCTCAGGCACCGCATAGGCCTCACCTACGAGGCCGAGGCCGAGAATGTGACCAGCGACCAGATAGTCGAAAAGGTGGTAAATGCGGTAATCGTCCCGTAAGATGCCCGTACAGTCAGCTACAGACCTCCTCAAGAAAGTCCGGAAGATAGAGATCCGGACAAAGGCCCTCTCCCACCAGATATTCGCGGGAGAGTACCATTCCGCGTTCAAGGGACGCGGAATGGCGTTCAGCGAGGTCAGGGAGTATCAGTACGGTGACGACGTGCGCAACATGGACTGGAACGTGACGGCCCGCCTCAGGAGCCCCTATGTGAAGGTGTTTGAGGAAGAGCGGGAACTCACCGTGGTTCTCATGGTGGATGTGTCCCGTTCGGGCCTTTTCGGCACCTCTGTCCGCACCAAGCGCGAACTCCTTACCGAAATCGCGGCGGTGCTGTCTTTCAGCGCCATACTCAACAACGACAAGGTGGGCGCACTGTTCTTCAGCGACCATGTCGAGAAGTTCATCCCCCCGGGGAAAGGGCGTACGCACCTGCTGCACATCATACGGGAGATGCTCCAGCTGGAGCCCACCAGCGACGGCACCGACATAGGCGCCGCGCTGCGCTATCTTACAGGAGCGATCAAGAAGAAATGCACGGTTTTCCTCCTGAGCGACATGCTCGACGTGGACGGGGAGGGACATCCCCGCTATGAAGACGCCCTCAAGGTGGCCGTGAACCGCCACGACCTGAGCGTCATCAAGGTTCACGACCCCGTCGAGAGGGCTCTCCCTTCCGTGGGCCTGGTCCATATCAAGGACAGCGAGAGCGGCAGGGCGGCCTGGGTGGACACCTCCAGCGCAGCCGTCAGGCGTGGGTATTCCCGTTGGATGTCCTCGCTCGAGGGAGAGGAGCAGCGCCTGTTCAACCTTTACAATGTGGACAATGTAAGCATTTCCACCGGTTCCGATTATGTCAAAGGGCTCATGGCCCTGTTCGCCGAAAGAAGATGAGACTGTTGATAGTCATACTGGCCTGCGTGCTGGACGTGGTCCCGTCCGGCAAGGCGTTCCTGAACCAACTCCAGCAGAGGGATTCGATCCTGATAGCCGACCAGCTGGAATACGGCTTCGCCCTGGAAGGGGTGAAGGACGGCACGCAGATACTCCTGCCCGATTTTTCAAGGGCGTCCAATGACACCCTCACGCTCGTTCGCGGCTGGAAGGTGGACACCGTGAAGACCGACCGCAGGGCCGGTACCCGCGACCTCAGGGCGGCCATCATACTGGCTCCTTTCGAGGAAGGCGAGTACCAGTTGCCCACCCTCTTCGCCCAGCGCACCGAGGGGGGAGTGGTGGATACCCTCGAGTTCGAGGCTCTCAAGATGAGCGTGACCACCATCCAGATAGACACTGTGACCTTCGTACCCCACGACATCAAGGGACAGATAGGCTATCCGTTGACTTTCAAGGAGTTGCTCCCGTATCTGATAGGAGCTGTCCTGCTCGCCCTGCTGGTCCTGGGCATCGTGGTGCTGGTGAGGCGTCACAAGGCCAGGTTGTCCGGGGAGGGGAAAAGCGATGATCCCCCCTATGTGGTCGCCCTCCGCAAGCTCGACCGTTACCGCGGGGACAAATACTGGGCTCCGGAAAAGCAGAAGATCTTCTATTCCGGCGTCACCGACACCCTCAAGGAATACATCGACAGGCGGTTCGGGGTCGATGCTCCCGAGATGACGACTGCGGAACTTTTCGACGCCATAAAGGCGGAAAAGGACATCACGCCCGGAATGTATGCTTCCTTGAAGGAACTGTTCGAAAGGGCGGATTTCGTCAAATTCGCCAAGATGGTGGTTCCCGACAGCGACAACGCCGCGGTGCTCCCGCTCGCGGTCAAGTTCGTAACCGAAACCTACCAGAGCCAGCTGCAGGGCGAGGAGGCCCGGGAAAATGTTCTTTGAGTATCCCAAACTGCTGCTTCTGCTGGCCCTTCCGGCGCTTCTGCTCGCCCTTTACATTTATCGCCTTGTCAAGGGCAGGAGCCCGCACCTGCGGGTAAGCATCTCCGCCCCATGGCTCAAGGGCAACGGCATCATGCCCGGCATCCTCCGGCATGTGCCGATGGCCCTTTTCACAGCGGCCCTGGCGCTGCTGGTCATCGCTCTTGCGCGGCCGCGGTCGTCAACACAGGTGGAGAAGGTCGATTCCGAAGGCATAGACATCGTGTTCGCCATGGACGTGAGTACCTCGATGCTTGCGCGCGACTTCAATCCCGACCGTATATCGGCCGCCAAGGACATCGCCATCGAGTTCATCGCCCAAAGGCCTACCGACCGCATGGGGATAGTGGTGTTCGCAGGCGAAAGCTACACCCAATGCCCCCTCACCACCGACAGGGCCACTCTGATCAATCTGATGAAGGATGTCCAGACCGACCTCATCGAAGACGGCACCGCCATAGGCAACGGGCTAGCCACCGCGGTGGCCAGGGTGATGGATTCGGACGCCCCGGGCAAGGTGGTCATCCTCCTTACGGACGGCGTCAACAATTCGGGCGAGATAGCCCCGGAAACCGCCGCCGAGATAGCCCGCACCTATAATATCCGCGTATATACCATAGGCGTCGGAGCCAACGGCGAGGCCCCATATCCGGTAATGACCCCGTGGGGTGTCGAAGTGCGCAAGATACCCGTCGAGATAGACGAGGACCTGCTTATCAAGATAGCCGACGAGACTGGGGGGAAGTATTTCAGGGCCACCGACAATACCAAACTGAGTGAAATCTACTCCGAGATCAACCGCATGGAGAAGGTCCGCACCACGATCGACAGTTTTCCCGTTTACAAGGAATTGTTCGGGCGTTATGCGACCGCAGCCCTCGCGTGCCTCATGCTGATGCTGGTCTTGGAATTATTTGTAAGGAGGCTGCCGTAAGATGTTGTTTTTCGCGAATGCCGGATTCCTCTGGCTGCTTCTTCTGCTGCCTTTGCTTCCCCTGGTATATGCCCTGGTCCTGGGTTTGAGGCGCAGGCGCATAGCCCGTTTCGGCGACCCCCGGTTGGTGGAGCAGCTCATGCCCCATTATTCCAGGTCCAAGGGGTGGGTGCGGCTGATCCTCGTCGACCTTGCCCTCGCCCTTCTGGCAATCGCCCTCGCAAGGCCGCAGATCGGCGCGAAACTATCCGAGCGGGAAACCCGCGGCGCCGAAATAATGATATGTCTCGACGTATCCAACTCCATGCTGGCCCAGGATTATTCCCCCAACCGCCTCGAAAGGGCGAAACTGGCCATCAGCCGCATAGTGGACAAATTGCAGGATGACAGGATAGGCTTGATCATCTTTGCCGGATCCTCTTTCGTACAACTTCCCATAACCACCGATTATGTCTCTGCGAAGATGTTCCTCGGCAGCATCAGTACCGGGAGCATCCCGGTGCAGGGTACCGCCATCGGCGACGCCGTTCTCACGGCCGCCAGAAGTTTCAGTTCACAAAGTGAGAAGAGCCGCGCGATAATCGTCATAACGGACGGGGAGAACCACGAGGACGACCCGGTCGAAGCCGCAAGGCAGGCCGCCGGATCGGGCATCAAGGTTTATACCATAGGCGTTGGGTCCGCACAGGGACAGCCCATCCCCATGGAAGGAGGCCTGCTCAAGGACAAGGACGGGAACATAGTGGTTACAAAACTCGACGAGGAGACGCTCCGCAAGATGGCCAGGGCCGGCAACGGCGCCTATGTCCATGCCGGCAACGAGGAATTCGGGCTTAATCCCATAATCGAAGATATCCGCCGCATGGAGGACGAGACCTTCAAGAGCGTGGTTTTCGAGGAATACGACGAGCAGTTCATGTATTTCATCGGCGGGGCCATAGCCCTGCTGGCAATCGCTTTCCTGGTGGGGGACAGGCGGGCTAAAAGGAGGTTGTTCGAATGAAAAGGGTATTGATCATATTTCTGATATTCAGCGCCTTGCCGCTTGCGGCCCAGGTGGACAGGAAGGATGTGCGCGCAGGCAACCGCAAGTTCCGCAAGGGCGATATCGGGGCCGCCGGCATAGATTACAGGAAAGCCGTCCTGAAAGATTCCCTCTCGGTGGCAGGCCAGTACGACCTGGCGTCGGTCCTTTACCGGCAGGAGGATTATCAGGCTGCAGCCGAAGCCCTGGGCAAGGCCGATGCTCAGGTCGCGGACACGCCCCATGCCGCCGATTATTATTACAACGAAGGGGATGTGGCCCTTGCCGGCAAGAACTATGCGGCCGCCGTCAAGGCTTTCAGGCAGTCCCTTCTGCTGAATCCGGGCGACATGGATGCCAAGGAGAACTATATCTATGCCAAGGAGATGCTGAAGGACCAGCAAGGCGGAGGCGGTGGAGGCGGCCGGCAGGATCAGAATCAGGACCAGAATCAGGATCAGGATCAGGATCAGAATCAGAACCAGGACCAGGATCAAAAGCAGGATCAGGGACAGCAGCCCCAAGCGCAGCAACAGCCGCAGGGAGGTGACCAGGGACAGCAAGGGATTTCGAAGCAGCAGGCCAGGCAGATGCTTAATGCGGTGCAGGCCCAGGAGAAGGAAACCCAGGACAAGGTAAAGAAAGAGAAGGCAGCCCTGCTCAAGGGCAGCCGCAAAGAAAAGAATTGGTAAAAGATGAGAAAGTTGATCGGAATATTGCCGGTGTTGCTTCTGGCTTTTTCCCTGAAGGCCCAGACGATCGCCGTCGAAGCTCCCAATCTTGTTTCGGTGGACGAACAGTTCAATGTCACGTTCACCATCGACGGTGAGAATGCGCCGTCCGATTTCAACTGGAGTCCCGGAGGGGATTTCAAGCTCGTGTGGGGGCCGCAGAAGGGAACGTCCACATCCATCAGCATAGTCAACGGCAAAAGGAGCAGGTCCGCCCAGACCACTTATACATATGTGCTGATGCCGGTCAAGGCGGGAACCTTTTCCCTGGCCCCGGCTACCGCGACGGTTGGGGGCGACAAACTCACCTCTGCTGCGAAATCGATACAGGTTGTATCAGGAAGCCGCCAGCAGGGTCCCCAGGGGCAGGCCTCAGGCGGTGCCGGCCAGGGAGCGGTTTCTTCCGGCGGAACCATTTCCGACAGCGACGTGTTCCTGCGTCTTTCCCTCAGCAAGACCTCGGCGGTGGTGGGGGAGACCATCTCCGCCACACTCAAACTGTTCCAGAGGGTGAACATCGCCGGCTTCGAAGATGCCCGCTTCCCCACTTTCGACGGTTTCTGGAGCCAGGAAGTCCAGGCTCCGACCAACATAGAATTCCATCGCGAGAATGTAGGTGGTGAAATCTACAATAGCGCCGTCCTGCGCTCATGGAACCTCATTCCCCAGAAGGCCGGGGAAATGAAGATAGACCCCGCCGGACTGGTGTGCCTCGTGCATGTGCGCCAGGCTTCCACCGGCAGCGGCAGTATCTTCGACTCCTTCTTCCAGGACGATTACCGCACCATACGGAAAAGGGTTTCCACCCCTTCCTATACCGTGCATGTCTCGGCCCTTCCCCCGGGTGCTCCGGCCTCTTTCGGCGGAGGTGTGGGTAAATTCACCCTCAGCGCATCCCTATCTACAGATTCCCTGAAGACCCACGACGCGGCTTCCCTCAGGGTCACGGTATCTGGAACGGGCAACATCTCCCTTCTGGAGGCCCCGAAAGTCGGCTTCCCGCCCGATTTCGAAGTTTACGACGTCAAGAGTTCCGATTCCCGGGGAGGCAAGACCTTCGAATATCCTTTCATCCCCCGCAGTCACGGATCTTTCACCATAGGGCCTGTGGAATACAGCTACTACGACATCCAGGCGGGGAAATATGTCACCCTCCGTTCGGCAGCCATGCCCCTGGAGGTCGTGCGGGGCGCGGCGACCGGGGGGCAGCCGTCCGTTTCTTCCGAAGGCCGCCTCGTGGCCCGTAACGAGGTCAAGGACCTCGGGAGTGACATCAGGTATATCGCCACCCGCAGGCCTTCATTCAAGGAAGCGGGACGTTTCTTCGTATGGTCCGCGCCATTCTGGGGCGTGCTTGTCCTTATCGTGCTCGCTGCGGTGGCGGCGTTTTTCATCATGCGTTCGCTTTCAGCGCGCAGGGCCGATGTCGCCGGCACCCGTAACAGGGGGGCGGTGAAGATGGCCCGCAAGAAACTCGCCTCTGCCGGGGATTTCCTCAGGAAAGATTTGTACACCGCTTTCTATGAGGAACTCCACAAGGCATTGCAGGGATTCGTTTCGGACAAGCTGAACATGGATATCACGGACATGACAAGGGACAACATAAAGTCGCGTCTGCAGGATGCGGGTTCCCCGGAGGGCCTTGCTGAAGAATTCTGTGCCCTCCTTGATGCCTGCGAATATGCGCGCTACTCCCCGGATGCCGGCCACGAAGCCATGAATGCCCATTACGACAGCGCCGTTTCCGTCATATCCAGGATAGATTCCAGCATGAAGAAGAAAAATGCCCTGAAACCGGCGGTGTTGGCCGCCCTTCTGCTTCTGGTCCCGCTTGCGGGCCAGGCTGCCGATTATGCCGATTCCCTTTGGACGAAGGGTGTCGAAGACTATGCTGCCGGCGACTGGTATTCGGCGGCAAATGCATGGGCTCAGCTCGTTTCCGCGGGGGCCGTGTCGCCGGAACTCTATACGAATCTGGGTGACGCTTGCTTCAAGTCCGAGGATTATGCACGCGCGATCGTTTATTATAAGCGTGCGCTGAAACTGGACCCTTCCTACAAGGACGCCCGTTATAATGTGGGGCTCGCCCGCGGCCAGGTGCAGGACCGCATCGAGAGCGTTCCTGAGTTCTTCCTCGTGGGATGGGTGAGGGCCCTAGGGTGGAAGCTCTCATCCGATGCATGGGCCGTGCTTTGTCTCGTTTTCCTTGCAGTGGCCCTCGCGATGCTTCTGCTTTTTCTGCTTTCCCACTCGCAGGGTTTGAGGAAAACGGGTTTCTTTTCGGGTATCGTGTTTATCCTGCTTTCCTTGGCGGCCCTGGCTTTCGCTTCATGGCAGAAGGGCGATTACATCAAGGCGGACGACGCCGTTGTGACTGCGCCGGTGGTTTCGGTCAAAAGCGCTCCCGGAGGCAGTGACGGCAAGGACCTTTTCATCCTTCATGAAGGGGCCGAAGTAAGGGTGATCGACAATGTCGGAGACTGGGTCAACATCGAGTTGCCGGATGGCAGGCAAGGGTGGACAATGGCTGCGATTCTCGAAAAAATTTGAGAAAATAAAAAAAATGTTTAACTTTGTCTTTTGAATGCATAGAAGCGCAAGTTCATAAACATTTAAATTTATACTGAAATGAAAAAATTTTTCGTAATCGCAGCTGCCCTTCTCGTAAACGTTGCAGCTTTTGCGCAGGAGACCAACAAGGATGCCGAAGGCAACACCATCTATGGCCCCTACGAAACCAATTCCTTCTTTGACAACTGGTTCCTCGAAGTGGGCGGTGGTCTCAATTTCACCTGGCTCAACATAGGCGGGGATTTCGGCAACAAGGGTCTCGCAGTACAGGCCAACCTCGGCAAGTGGCTCACCCCCGAGTACGGTATCCGTGCCGGTTATCATGGCCTCAAGAACGAAATCAAGGGCTATGAGAGCGCCATCAACGATTTCCACTATGTCAAGGCCGATTATATGGTGAACATCTCCAACCTCTTCGGAGGCTACAAGGAGAACCGCACCTGGGAGTTCATCCCCTTCGCCGGTGCCGGTGCCCTCTTGACCAAGACCGCCAACCCCAACAGCGCCATCAATAACGAGTGGGCTCTCGAGGCAGGTCTCATCAACAACATCCGCCTCGGCAGCCGCGTTGATTTCAACGTGGAACTCGGCTGGATCGTAGACCGTCAGAACGCTTATGTGAACGCTCCCGACAGGAGGTTCATCCACTTCCCGTATGCAACCGCTGGCCTCGGATTCAACCTCGGCCGTACCAACTGGACCCGCAAGGCTTCCACCATCGCTGCTTACACCGCAGCCGTTGCAGCCGCTGAGGCAGCAGCCAAGGCAGCTCAGGCCGGTCTCGACGCCGCCAATGCAGCCAAGAACGCAGCCGATGCAAAGGCCAAGGCTCTCGCTGACGAGAACGCCAAGCTCAAGAACGAGCTTGCCAACGCAGCTGGAAAGGACGACTTCAGCGTTCTCTTCGACGAACCCATTATCGCTTACTTCAAGCTCGGTTCCGCCAAGCTCTCCGAAGCTGAAAAGGCTCACCTTGAGTATGCGGTCAAGAACATCATCAGCCGTGGCGACAACGTCAAGTTCACCCTTACCGGCAGCGCTGACAGCAAGACCGGCACCAAGAAGGTCAACCAGGTTCTCTCTGAGAAGCGTGCTGACACCGTTTACAAACTCATGACCGAGGAACTTGGCATCAGCGGCGACCGCTTCACCATCCAGACCAAGGGCGGCAACCTCGACTTCAACCCGTTCGAACTGAACAGGTGCGTCATCATCGAGAAGCAGTAATCCACATTCTCAAACCTAAAAGTGGCAGCCGTTCTGGTTGCCACTTTTTTTATTCCCGCGTGAAGGGTACCTATAATTAATAAGGGAAAAGCCAGCGATACGGTGGAAGACCAGGCTGCAGATGAGAATAAAAGGGAGCCGTATCGTAAGCTGTTTCAAAAGGACAGTTTCATCTCCAAGCCAAGAGGGTTGACGGCAAAGGAAAGGTCTGAATCACGAGTGTAGTTATAGCTTTTGGCAATGGAAATCAGCTCCTTCCTGTTGACCAACATCATTGTGCATCCTGCAAAACCAGCAACAATTCCCAAACCTGTCAGGGAATATCCGAGAACGTCTTTATTATGATTTTTCTCCAATCTTGTGGTATTGCTTCCATCTGCAGTTTTTCCAACAGTCCTTACCAATGCCTTGTTTCTGATAGAAAGCCCACTGATTGCCAGAATTGGTGACGAAGAAGCAATGGCAGCGCCGACTTTGTAATATAGTCGGGAATAATGATATTTAGAGCCCATTATATAACCGAGGCAATCCAATGCTTCTTTATCAGACAATATGTCTCCTTCCGCAGTTGAAAGATTACCAAAAGAGTATTCTAATATGGGAGGCGAGACATACTGTGCTTTAGATGATACTGGCAAGAGGAGAATGGAGAAGAAGATGAAAACAAAACAATTATTAATTCTCGCGGTCATAATGTAATACCAATAAAAAAGCCCGGTGTTTGAAAGATGTAGATACCGCCTGATATATGGAATGAACTCCCAATCTGATAATCCAAACCTGAACCTGTTTTCAAAAACAAATCGGCGGCTGAATTGTTCTGATTGAATATAGCTCCAGTCAAGATATCAGAAATGATGGATAGATTCTTTCCAATATTAAAATAATGCCGTCCAAACAGATAAACAGGAATGCTCTCAAACTTTTGCATATTACCATTGACTCGCGTTTCTTTCCCGATGCCTAGGCCCCAAGTACGATACTCATCCAACCTGATACCTATGGAAGAACCATAGCCCCCGCCGCTAAAAGCAGTTAAGTTGACATATGATGATGGATTGACTTCAAGTTTCCAGTTTTTCATACCATCCCGGCTGAAGTCATATTTCATCTGCCCTACAAATGAAGAAAATGGATTATTGTCATAATATATAGATGCTCTATCCAAGCTGTCATATACATTGGCGGATTGTAGGGTTTGCTCATATGAAAGCATTGGTTTTATAGTATTGTCAGACGGGGCTCTCCTTCCTCGCTTTGTTTTATCTGGTATCTTGCTTAAGAAAATATGCGAATCCGAGAACTCATACTTGATTCCGGTCCCTGTACAAAGGCTGTCAAGGAAGAGCCTTACCGGCAGATTATCCACGTTGACTTTAACTCTCATCTTTAAATTTACCCCTTCATCAATTCCGAAAAGGAAAGGAGTTTGTTTCTCGATATCGGCTATTATCATTGACAATTTTGCATTGCTCCTGTGTATTGAAACCAGTTGTTCCTGAGCAAGGAGAGACATACTTATGATCAGTGTGCAAATTGTCAGCAAATACTTTTTCATAACTTCTTATGATTGATTGACAGAAAAACCTGAAATCATTTTTCTGCTATATATAAAATTGTAATAGCCGTCAAGATTGATTGCCCAATCACCCCCAATGGAGAATTCATCATCACAGTGAAGATTTCCCCATCCCCAGTTCATTTTTATAAACTCAATTGTATTAATTGTATACGTTTCGACTACATATGGTTCAGGGGGTAACGGCAAGGATATTCCAGCATTTGGGTCAACATCATACCTCCATTCATAAACATAGGTCGTTTTGTTCCGGGAATAATTGTATCCGTCAATGATGAAAGAATGAGCGCTGCTCCAAGTGTCAAACGGAACAAAACTATCAGCTCGAGCTATGATAGGCATCCCTCTGTAGATCAGTTCTGTCCGTATGGCATCAGAATCATAATTGTTATAATTACAATGTATCCCATAATATCCGAAATATTGATCAACCAGATCGGCGGTGCTGGCACTAGAACCATTGTTACCGTAGTGCATGCCAACAAGAGTTCCTGCATTGGCAACGAGAATCGCTGCATAAGAATTGCCGTATGTGGTCATTTGGTTCCAGATTGTCGTACTGTTTCCACTTTGTCCCATTTGATATGAATCGATGTTGCCAAAACAATATGCGTAATCAGGAGCTCCTGCCGGTACTCCAAGATTATTATGAAGATAGAACAACATCTGAGCACCCGAGATAGCGACACATCCTGCTAGGGCTTTCAAGTAAGTGGTATCTGTACGATAAGGGACATAATCATTGAGATTTTGATGCCATCTCGTTGACGTCAGGTGATGTACGCAAATACTATCATAGTTGAATTGTGTATATGTAGAAACCAACTCATAATGCCCTGGTGGAATCAAATCTGGGGGGATGCTTTGGATTGAAGGTGAGCCAAGGACTCTCTCCGGATTGGATATTAGTTCCCAAAACCTTAGATTGTCGTTCTCTTCGTGCGAAACTACTGTTCCATTAAGCCTTGTATTCAAAATGTCCATGCCTATGCTGAACATCCAAGTTCCCCAAGGAGTGGATTGATAATCTTTCATGGTAAACGATCCTGATTCTCCTTTGGCTAGCAGATAAGGGGTACGCTTATCTGCCGAAACGATTTCCCAGCCATTTTCATAATTCATCACATAAAAAAGAATGGCATTTTGATATGTGAATGGCTCAATATCTTTTATGATGATATCATGACCGATGCACAAGGATTTATAATGAATGTAATCTTCCAAATCTGTTCCAGATATAAAATAGTCCTTATCAAGGTCTTCGGCTTTGAAAGGAAAGATGGAAGGATCTTCCTCGGCTTTTGTGCATGTTGATATTAATGACTCATCATCATAAAGGAGAGATCTTGTTATTTGGATTTTGGTGCAACCCCAAAAAGCGGTGGTAAGGAATAATAAAGAAAGGATTCTTTTTCTCATAATGATTATCTGATGTGGTATACGTTTGTTTCCGGGTCTAATGTGCAAATGAAATCAGATCTTCTCTGCAGGATCTTAATCGAGGATTCGAATCCGTCCGAGACTCTAAGTTTGAGATAATCATAGTGGATGACAGGGTCGTCACTGCGGTCAATGACAATATTCACTCCGTAACATCTGGACATCTTTTTCATCAGGTTGCGGAAATCTGTCCCGTCAACGGAAATTATACCATCAGTCCACAAATAATCGTTACTGTCAATATTACTTTTAACCAATTTATTGCCTTTCAGCTCCAATCCTTGATTTGCTTCGAGTACTGTCAAAGTCTTGCCTTTTTGATTCTGGATTTCCACTTTCCCTTCTATAAGAGCAGTCTGAAAATCATTGACATTCTCATCTGCCACGACATCGAAGCGGGTGCCGGTAACCTTGATGTCATAGGCATATGTTTTGACTATAAAAGGATGGTCTGGATTGCTCACGACATTGAACATGGCTTCTCCTTTGAGAAAAACGCTGCGGGTGCCGAAATCGAATGATTTGGGATACTCCAGCGAAGAACCGGAATTGAGAATGACTTCTGTCCCGTCAGGCAATGAAATGTCTTTGACCTTACCCATCTCGGCGGAGACTATAACTTGAGGAACATCCTTCCTGCTGATTTTAATGCCTGCAAAAATTCCGATGGCTATAACTGCCGCAAATCTGATTACAGTCAGTAACAGCCGATGTCTGGCATTGGTTGTCTTAGGAATGGGAATATCAATAACCTGACTTATAAGAAACAACTTGTACTCCTTATTGAAAGCTTCCTGATTATCAGGTCTCTCTTTGAGCCAATTCGATAGGAGTTCTTCCTCCTCCGTGCTTGTCTGACCACAAAAATATCTTTGAATAATCTCTTTCATCAAAATATAATACACCGAATCGGGGGGAATCCCCCTTCGCGGGTGTATATTTTTGTGAGGTTTTTAATATTTTTACAAGATATGCAGGATGCGTCGCCGTATAAGTCATTCGTAAAACAGCTTGCTTCTTACAGGGCACGACTGGAGGCATATGCCTTTTCCATCGTAAGGGAGCGTGAAGCTGCGCGTGATATTGTTGGCGATGTCATTGCAGCGGTATTGAAAAAAACGGACACCATCGATGATAAGGGGTTGTTGTCCTATTTGTACACGGCGGTCAGAAACTCAAGCCTGAATTATCGTCGCGATTCAAAACGACATGGAAAGAAGTACATGATTGAAGACTATCTGGAATCTTCTTATATCCAGACAATCACAAGTGTTGATATCTCAGAAATTCTGAAAAATGATATTGCCTTGAGAGTGCGGAAAAGCTTGGAGAAGATGCCCGTGGATATCTGTCTGGTGTGGAGAAAAAGCCGCGTTGAAGGGAAATCGTATAAAGAAATTGCAGATGAGATGCACATCCCGGTCAAACGTGTGGACAAGTATCTGCAGAAGGTGAATAAAACTTTACGAAAAGAACTTGCAGATTATCTTTGAATCTGCAAGTTCTTGTTCCGTAGCCCCACCAGGAATCGAACCTGGATTTAAGGTTTAGGAAACCTCCGTTCTATCCATTGAACTATAGGGCCATTAAGGGAGAAAAAACTAGTTCTCTTCCTTTACAATGATCTGACGACCGCGGTAGTAACCGCACTCGGGGCATACCCTGTGGTAGATCACGGTAGCACCGCAATTCGGGCAGGTAGCCAGGGTGGGGACGGGAGCGAAGTCGTGCGTACGCCTTTTGGCTGTTCTCTGGTGGGAGAATTTGTGTTTAGGATGTGCCATTGTTCTATAATTTAAAATTTATTATTCACTCAAATACTT
>CAJOQW010000048.1 GCA_905236955.1 uncultured Bacteroidales bacterium | reverse complement strand
GGATGTGATGCCCCGGACTGGTTCCTCGCAGGTATCCGGGCGTCCGTCCTCGCCCCCACTGCCGTCAACCAGCAGAAATTCAGGTTCAGGCTTCTTCCCAGCGGGAAAGTCGAAGCAACGGCCGGCCCGTCCATGGCGGGATATACCAGGATAGACCTGGGCATTGCCATGTACCACTTCGAAACAGGAGCCGGGAAGGAGAACTTCGAGTGGGTATGATGACGATAGCCATCATAGCGCTCACCTCCCTGGTGAGTATCCTGTGTTTCACGGGCATTTTGGATATCGACGCGCTGAAGTTCAACGCATACTGCACCTCTCACCGCGGTCAGTGGTACCGCATGCTCACATACGGCCTTGTCCATGCTAACTGGGGGCACCTGTTCTTCAACATGCTCACTCTTTATTTCTTCGGGACGGTTGTGGAGAGGTATTTTTCCGCCATATCAGGGCCAACAGGCGGTGCGGTTCTATATATCGTACTGTATGTCAGCGCGATAGCCATATCCACAATAGGAGATCTGGTCAAATACGGGAACAATCCTTCATACAGTGCGGTAGGGGCTTCGGGAGCAGTCTCGGCAGTGCTGTTCGCCTCCATACTCTTCGAACCCAAGATGGGCATATACATCTACCTTGTCCCCGTCCCCGTGCCAGGATACATCTTCGCTCCCCTGTACCTGGTATATTGCTGGTACATGGCGAAAAAGAACGTGGATAACATAGGCCATTCGGCCCACTTCTGGGGTGCGGTTTATGGGATCTTGTTCCCCATTATATGCTACCCCAGGGTGACAGGGCATTTCCTGTCCTCGCTTGGACTCTGAGAAGTGTCGTCCGTTACTGATACCGCCTTATCCTCACGTCGATACCGGGAAGCTCAGCAGCTATTCCGCTGACGTCGGTAGAACTGTAATGGTATGGGAACACCACCTTAGGTGATATGACCTTGGCGGCACGGACCAGCTGGCCGGGAGTCATCGTGTAGGGTTGGTTGCACGGGAGGAAAGCCACATCGATATCCTTGATTTCCTCCATCTCGGGAATGTCTTCGGTATCCCCCGCGATATAGACGCGCATCCCGCCTAGAGTAAGTATGTAACCGTTGTCACGGCCTTTGGGGTGAAAACGGGTATGACCTTCGGTGATGTTGTAGGCCGGGACCGCCTCAACCTTGATATCCTCTCTAACGTTCGCGGCGTCCCCGTTGGCCATGACTATACCGCGACCGAGCATCCCTGCACAGCGGTCGTTCGTATAGAGCGTCGCATCTGACATTCCTTCAAGCAGTTCCTTGTCGAAATGGTCGCCGTGTTCGTGGGTCACCAAAACGACTTCCGCCTTGGGAAGGACAGAATAATCGACAACCCTTTCCCCCAGACGCCTCACCGGATCGACATAGATGGCGAGGCCGTCAAATTCGATGAGGATGCTGGCATGGACGAGGGCGTGGAAACGGATCTCCTTGCCTGAAGGGGTTGTGAAGGAATCGGTCTCATAGGAATAGTCCCCTACTATGGGTTTCCCGGCTTCTTTCCAGGCCATGATGCCGCCTTCGAGATTGGTGACCTGGAACCCTTGCGCAGCCAGAATTCCGGCTGCACTGGCGCTGCGTTTTCCGCTCCTGCAGTAAACTGCGACCGGACGGCCTTTATCGAGCTTGTCCAAAGCGATTTGCTTGAAGGAGGGCGCTTTCACGTCCAGGCCTACGGCACCTTCCAGGTGCCCTTCAGCGTATTCCTCCTTGGTGCGCACGTCCACCAATTGGACTTCCGTATCGGCAATTACGGTTTCGAAATCGTCGGCAGGGACGGTGTTGAAGCCGTTGCAGGCGCCAGCCCCCAGAAGGGCCAGCAACGATGATATGATTCCTATTTTATTCATGATACCATAAAAATAATCAATTATTTATAGTTATCCGGGACCGGTCAACCCTCAATTATGAAAACATTGAAGCTGGAGGGCTCGACGGTCGCCGACAGCGACTTTCCCTCCCCAGGGAACTCACCGGCAATGGGAACGATTGCTTCCGGTTCGTCAAGCGTATTGTCGGCATCGGGGTCGGTAGAAATGTAGCTTATATGTTTGACGCCCTTGACCACTGCTTTCTTCTTCAGCCCGATGAATGAGAATTCAAGGGATCGGGGTTCGGCAGAGGTGTTCACCACTTTTATGTATATCTTCCCTCCGTCACGTACGGCGCTGGCAAAAAGCCCTTCCTGGCCTTCAGTGCCGGCTACCGGCTTGCCGTCCCAGGTAAGGGAAAGCACGGTTTCTCCCTTGTAGGTCGAGTACAACTGCTGTACGTAATAGCTGCAGGACCGTACGGAACGCAGGTTGTCGAACCAGATGAGGTCGGGTCTCCACTGCCAGCCCCGCACATGGGCGAAGAGAGGTGCGTATGTAGCCATGTGCACTATATCGGCATTACGCTCCAGGCCGGTCATGAAAGCCGCTTCGAGGAGCGAAGCATTGAAATGGTTCCATTTCTTCCCCTTGCCGTGGCAGGCGTATTCCCCTGCGAAGACCTTCGGCCCCTTCCGGTCGTAATTGTCGTAACGTGTCCCCTGCGAGAGGAACCAGTTCTCGGGCCTGTAGAAATGCTCGTCCACCAGGTCGGCCCCGAGCTTCGCCATCTCGGGCCAGAGATAATCGAACTGCTCCCCTTCCGAATCCGGACCCGAAGTCCCTACTATCTTTATGTCGGGGCAAGCCTTGCGCAGAGCATCGACGAAGGGCTTCAGGTGCTCCGGATAAGTCTCCCCCCACTGTTCGTTGCCTATGGCCAGGAGTTTCATGCCGAAGGGAGCCGGATGGCCCATCTCGGCACGTACCCTGCCCCAGGTCGTGGTGAGGTCGCCATTCGCGAATTCCACAAGGTCTATCGCATCCTGGATATATGGCTGGAGTTCGTCCACCGGCACATGAGCTGAAGGGTCGTCGTTCTGGAACTGGCATGCCAGCCCGCAGCTTATGACCGGCAGGGGCTCGCAGGCGAAATCTTCGCAGAGCTGGAAGAATTCATAGAAACCGAAGCCGTAGCTGGTGAAGTAATCCGGGAAAAGACGGTGTCCGAAGGTATAATGCCAGCGGTTCTCGTTCACCGGGCGGTTCTCGACCGGACCGACGCTGTCCTTCCAGTTGTAGCGGGTATCCAGGTCGGTCCCTTCCACTATGCATCCCCCGGGGAAACGGAACACCCCTGGATGAAGGTCGTACAGGGCCTGGGCCAGGTCTTTGCGCAAGCCGCCTTCACGCCCTTTCCATGTATCTTCGGGGAAAAGGGAGACATGTTCGATGTCCACCGGAGTCTTCCCTATGAGTTCCACCCTCAGATGGGCATCTTCGATGGTTACAGGCGAAGTCAGCACCAGTTTGTATTTCTTCCATTCCCCCGAAGCAATACCCAAGTCCTCCGAAACGAGTATCTGCGATTCTCCCATGGAGTCGTCATCGACAAGCCGGATCCGGAGCCGGCCTCCCTCGCCACGGGCCCAGACGGAGAATACGTATCTGGCCCCTTCCTTGAGCCCCATGCCGAAGAACCCTTCATTTTCGACTCCGGTGAATTTGTCCATATGCCCGGACCAGTCCAGACGCAGATAATGTGGATTGCGCCCGAATGGACCGTCATCCATCACTCTCACCTTCCCATATGGCATCCAGCCCGTCAGCGCATAAGGGAAATCGAAGGAACGGTTCTTCACCATGTCCCCGTACAATCCTCCGTCCGCTGCGTAATTGATATCTTCGAAGAAGATGCCGTACATCGTGGGCTGCACGGAAGCCCCGGGCTTCTTAAGGTTGACATCCAGCCTGACCGGCTGGGCGCGAAGTGAAGCCGCACATAGAAGGATGGCGGCGAAAATGGTTGTTCTGTGGAAGGACATGTCACAAAGATAAATAATTCCGGCTATTTACCTATCTTTGCGTATATAGATTCCAAGCACATGAAGTATTCTGTCATAGTACCTGTCTTCAACCGTCCCGACGAAGTGGATGAACTCCTGCAGAGCCTTGCGCAGCAGTCCTTCAAGGATTTCGAAGTGATAATCGTGGAAGACGGCTCCTCCACTCCGTGCAAGGAGGTGACGGACCGTTATGCGGATACCCTGGACCTCAAGTATTTTGCCAAGGAGAACGGGGGCCCTGGACAAGCCCGCAATTACGGTGCGGAAAGGGCTTCCGGAGATTATTTCATAGTCCTTGACAGCGATGTCGTAGTCCCTCCGGGATATTTCGACGCCATAGAGAAGGAACTCTCGTCCAAGGCCGCCGAGGGTTTCGGCGGGCCGGACAGGGCCCATTCCTCTTTCACCGATGTACAAAAGGCTATCAACTATTCCATGACGTCCTTCTTCACCACCGGAGGAATACGCGGCGGGAAGGTCAAGCTCGACAAATTTTTCCCGAGGAGTTTCAACATGGGCATCCGTGCCGATGTTTACAAGGCCCTGGGAGGCTTTTCGGCCATGAGGTTCGGCGAGGACATAGATTTCAGCATCCGCATCTACGAAGCCGGTTACAGCTGCAGGTTGTTCCCCCAGGCTTGGGTTTACCATAAGCGGAGGACCGACTTCCGCAAATTCTTCAAGCAGGTGCACAACTCGGGCATCGCCCGCATCAACCTGTACAAGAAGCATCCTTCTTCGCTCAAGGTCGTACACCTCCTTCCTGCCGCCTTCACCGTCGGACTCGCCCTGTTGCTGATCGCTTCGCTCTTCAAGCCGGCATTCCTGCTACCCATCATGCTCTACGCGCTGCTGGTATTCGCCGACGCCACGTTGAAATACCACGATGAAGGCTGTGGATGGGGCCATGCGATGAAGATAGGCATGCTCAGCGTCGCAGCATCCTTCATCCAGCTCACAGGCTACGGTTCGGGCTTCCTGCGCGCATGGTGGGAAAGGTGCGTCCGCGGCAAGGGCGAGATGGAGGCATTCAAGAAGAATTTTTACAAATAACCGGCTTATATTTGCAAGAAAAACCACTTTGAACATGCAGAACCGCAAGATCCTGGCTCTCATCCTCAACTCACTTATAATCATGGGCGAAGCCGTAGCTACATACATTTGTTTCAATGCCGGCGGATGGGGTATCCTTAAATACTACACCGTCTTGAGCAACTTGCTGCTCCTGGCGTCATGCCTGTTATTCATCGCAAGAGGAGGTGAAGCCAACCTTTTCACAAAGAGATTCCGGCTAGCCGCGACCGCATGCGTGGGGCTCACTTTCCTTGTAACCGCCACCATGCTCGCCCCCACTTCCGGCCCGGACGGATTCCACAATCTCATGTTCAGCGGGGACGGGCTTTATTATCATCTGCTGTGCCCCGTGCTCTCCTTCCTGAGTTTCATCTGCTTCGAAGACGGAAGCGGCTTAAGGAAGAAAGACGCCCTGATCCCGCTCGGGCTGACGCTCATCTACGCCCTCGTGACGATGACCCTCAACTTCATGCGCCTGCTTTATGGCCCGTATTTTTTCCTTCACGTATATGAGCAAAGTGTGTTGATGAGCATAGTATGGTTCATCACCATCCCCGGATTCGTATGGCTCATAGCGCTCATATTCCTTTGGTTAAACAAAAAATCAATATGAAGAAGTTATTATTTACCATTGCGGCGATGCTGGTGGTGCTGGCATCCTGCGGACAGCATTCCGGCAAAAAGAAGGATGCCGGGAACCCCGATGAAGTAAAAACCCTCGTAGCCTTTTTTTCCGCGACCGGAACGACGGAGAACATTGCCGGAAAGGTTGCCGAAGCCACAGGAGGAGACCTGTACGAAATCAAGCCTGAAGCGAAATATACGGCCGAAGACCTCGATTGGACGCAACCCGATTCCCGCAGCAGCGTGGAAATGAAGGACCGTTCGTCCCGCCCGGCCATCGTGAAAGACCTGGAAGATGCCGGCAAGTACGATGTAGTCTATATCGGCTTCCCGATCTGGTGGTATACCGCCCCAACCATCATCAACACTTTCATCGAGACTTACGGATTCAAAGGCAAGACCGTCATCCCATTCGCTACTTCAGGCAGCAGCACCATCGACAATGCCTGCGCCGACCTCAAGACTTCGTACCCCGAAGTGAACATCAAAGACGGCAAACTTCTCAACGGTGCCACCGCAGAGACGATTGCCGCCTGGGTCAAAGAAATAAAGTAAATCCCTATTCCGGGGTGATGAAGCGGACCTTGCGTTCATCCCTCGGTTTGGCATCGGGAGATTCATCGGGATAGCCCACCGCCAGGATGTATCTTATTACGTAGCCTTCGGGAAAGCCCAGGCGTCCGATGTAGGGCCTTGCTTCCTGCGAAGAAAGGAGGAAACGCAGCGGGCCGCCAAGGCAGCAGGTACCGAGCCCCAGAGACTGGGCGGAGAGCATCATATTTTCGGCAAGCATGCCGGCATCAAGTTCCCCGCGTCCTTGGGGGGTGGCCACGAAGATCGCGTTGGGTGCGTTCCTGAACATATTCTTGAAACCGGGGTCGCGGCTTACGGCATCGGGATTGGCAGCCTTGTAGATTTCTGTCAGGCCGCTGATGAAAGAGGGATCCTCCACAACGCGGATTTCCCATGGCTGGGAATTCGACCCGCTGGGGGCGTTGATGCCGCACATTGCTATCTGTGCGAGCTTTTCATGTTCTACCTGCTTGTCGAGATACTTGCGCACAGACCTGCGGGCCATGATGTTTTCGATTACGGCATTCCCTTTGGGGGCGCTGCCGCAGGAAACGGCTGCCAGGATGACGGCAGCACAGGTGAGGATATTCGCTATTCTTTTCATATACATAGGTTTATGGTCTTGCTAAATTAAGAAATAAATCTATATCTTTATAACTATGAACACAAATTATCGGCGGCCTGTGTCCCTTTTCAGGGAAAGGGTCCGTGCAGCCGTGGCCAAGATCCCTGCCGGGCACGTGGCTACCTATGCCCAGATTGCCGAGATAGCGGGATATCCCGGAGCCGCCCGGGCTGTCGGGAACGCCATACACGATAACACCGACCCAGTGAAGGTTCCTTGCCATAGGGTAGTAGATTCCAAGGGAAATCCCGGAAGCAATTATGGAATGGGAGGTCCCTCCGTCCAATTGGAGAGACTCCGCCTGGAAGGTGTCCGTTTCATCGGGAAGGACAGGGTGGACCTCGCCGCGAGCGGAGTCTCCATCGAGAAGCACCCGCTGGAGCCTTTCCTCCCTGCGAATGCCCGCCTTCTATTCCTGGGCAGTTTCCCCCCGCCCAGGGAACGATGGTCCATGGACTTCTTCTACCCCAATTTCAACAATGATTTCTGGCGCATCCAGGGACTCGTGTTCTTCGACGATCCGACATATTTCGAGATTCCCCTCCAAAAGCGCTTCGACAGGGAGAAAATAGAAGCCTTCTGCGTGCAGAAAGGGTTAGCCTTTTTCGACACCGCTGGGAAGGTATGCCGGCTCAAGGCCAACGCCAGTGACGATTTCCTGGAAATACTGGAGCCGTCCGACATCCCCGGCATGCTGGGTCGGATGCCCCTGTGCCGTACCATAATCACTACCGGAGGGAAAGCTTCGGAAGGACTTGCCTCCATCCTCCGGAATCTGACCGGACAGGAGACGGCCGTACCCGCAGTCGGAGGCAGTTCCGTTTCAGAGATCATGGTAAACGGAAAGCCCCTGGATGTGGAATGGCACCGTGTGCCGTCCTCATCAAGGGCCTACCCTATGAAACTCGCAAAGAAAGCGGAATACTACAGATTGGCTTTCTTCGCAAACTCGAACAGTTCCAGAGGAATGTGACAGTATCCCGAAGGATTCTTTGCCAGATAATCCTGATGATACTCTTCGGCATCGTAGAAGTTTTCAAGGGGGCGGACTTCAACGGCCAGAGGCTCGGGATATGAAGCCTGGACCTCTCCGAAGACCTGCCTGATCACCGGCAGGTCCTCCTCATCGGTATAATAAATCCCCGTACGGTACTGGGTGCCGCTGTCCCCGCCCTGACGGTTGAGGCTCGTGGGATCGATGGCCTTGAAATAGAGCCTTAAGAGGAAATCGAGACGCAGGATGGCGGGGTCGTACGCGACATGTACCGTCTCGGCGAACCGGGTCTTGTCGGTACAGACTTCCTGGTATGTGGGATTTTCGGTTATGCCGTTGGCATAGCCTGCTTCGGTGGAGACCACCCCCCTGATTTGTTTGAGATAGTGTTCCGTTCCCCAGAAACACCCTCCTGCGAGATAGATTTCCTTCATGATGAAGGCAAATTTACAAAGAAATCGCGACTCCCGCCATGAATGTGGCCTTCGGCATGGGATATCCTGCAATGACCTGGTATTCCTGTCCGAGAAGGTTGTCCCCGCGGACCCAGAGGTTGAGCCGGTCCGTCAACTTATAAGAGGCATTGAGGCTGAGCAGGAAGAAACTCTCTTTCCCGTTATCGGTGTAAAGACCCGAGACTTCGTTGCCCCCGGCTGTGATGCTGAAAGGTCCGTTATGATAGGTAATACCCAGATACGCCTTGAGCTCGGGTGCTCCAGCGACCGGATTCTCCATATGAAGCCAACTGCAGTTCGAGACCGCATCCCAGTAGCGGGAAATACGCCATCTGAGGTCTGCCTCGACACCGTAATTCTCAATAGCACCGGTATTGACATTAAGGGGCTTGCCATTCACCATCCGGGTCAGTATCATATTGTCTCCCTTCAGGTAGAACAGATTCACCCCATAGCTGAAACTCCGGACGGGCGAGTGTTTCCAGGCGAGTTCATAGTTCCAGATGCGTTCCGGTTCAAGCTCGGGATTCTGCGGTCCCCAAAGGTACATGTCCTTTATAGTGGCACGGCGGAAACCCTTGCCTGCCGATGCCTTCAGCTCTCCGCCGAGAATCCTGAATGCCAGACCGCCCTGAGGGATGAGTTCGGTACCGGAAACGGAATGCCTGTCAACACGGAGCCCGGCGTCGAACGTGAGCCACGAGGTGATATCCTGACGGAAATCCACATAGCCTGCTATCTCGGTTTCGGTCTTGTCGGCCATGGGGTCGAGGTCTTCTCCCGTGGCGATAACCTGGTTCCAGGCCTTGCCGTGGATGCTCTGGAGGTCGAACCCGAGAGTGGTGGTATTGCCGGTGAAAAGATTCATGCCCTGCCAGGCAGAAACTCCTGCAAGGGCATCTTCCGAACGGAACCAGTTTGTCTTTGAGGCTGCACTTTCGGTGTGTCCGTCATTTATCTTGTGAAATCCGAAATTATAATATGTACTCACCGAACCGTCGGTCCTGTCATAATGGTTGTCCACAGCCAGGGTGGCAACACCGCGGGTGATCCATTGGTCTGCTTCGAAAAGGGGGCTGTCGACTGAGCCGGGATAAGAGGAATTGAAATGCGTGATATCGGTATTCGCCGAAACTCCCCAGTGATCAGAAAAGTCGTAACCGAGCTTCAGATAACCTCCATACTGCTCGAATCCCATCCTGGGCCTGTGGTTGTCACTCCTGGAGTATTGTCCCGAGACGACGCTGTTGAATTTGCCCGAGCGGATGCGGTTGGACACCGAACCTTCTACCGTTCCCCAACTTCCGGCTCCGAGATTGATGTCGGTGTGCACCCCGTCCTCGACCGCCTTGGCAGTGATGATGTTTATTACGCCGCCCATGGCGTTGCTGCCGTAAAGCACGGATGCCGGCCCGCGAAGGACCTCGATGCGCTCTGCCATCATCGTCTGGTATGAATCGGATATGGGATGACCGAAAATGCCCTGATACTGCGGATGGCCGTCGATGAGGACCATCATCTGGCCGGTGCCGCCGGCAAGGCCCCTTATGCTTATCCCTCCGGCCGCTCCGCCGCTGACGCCATAGCCGAGCATCGCCCTGGAGGTTATGAACATGCCGGGAACGAGTTCACCCAGCGAAGGGAGGACGTTCGTGCGCCTGGACCCGGAGAGTTGCTCCTGGCCTACGACGCTGATGGTCTGCGGAAGGAAACCGGAAAGGCTGCGCGACCTGGTACCGGTCACGACCGACTCGCCGAGGACCCTGGTGGTGTCGGCGTAAGGCAAATCCTGGCCACCGGCGGTAACGATGGCGGCAGGCAGAAGGATCGCCGCCAGGACGCTGTTGAGATACTTCATGATAATTATTATATTTGATGCAAATTTACTGCTGCCGGCCATTTTGGCCATTGCACTTTTTGTCCTTTTTATGTCAATGATTTCCAACCAGGGAATAAGGGTCCTCGGATTCCCGCAGGACGGAATCCCGCCACATGGTCTGCACGGGGCGTACCATGTGCATTTCGTTTGCCTGCGGGGTAGCGGATCGTTCATCCAGGACGGAAACCGTTTCTCTTTTTCCAAAGACGACCTGGTCATCCTTCAGGGAAACCTCGATTTCTCGGATTTCAAGTATTCGAAAGGATTCCAGTGCCTTATCCTGGCGGTACCACGAGGATTCCTGCGCAGCATGGGCAACGGCATGGTACTGGAATCCAAAGGTTTCATCCACACCAAGAACCACCCTGTCACACATCTTCCCGGAAAGGCGAAAGAGCTCATCCTGGAGGATTTCCGTTCTTTGGAGAAAAGGACTTCGCTCACCAGCGAATATGGACTCAAGAGCATCTCCCATGCCGTACAAGTACTCACTTATGATATCTGGGACCTGCATGAGAGCCGGAAGGATGGAAGCGGCCTGAACAATAGCAATGCCGGCACCTTCCTGCGCTTCCAGGAACTGGCAAAGGCCAATTGCGGCCGGGAGAGGACCGTGGCATGGTACGCCGGGAAATTGTGCGTGACGCCGCGGCAACTCAGCCGGATATGCATGAGCGCGAGCGGCTCGGGTGCCAGTGAATGGATAGAACACTATTCCAAGTCCCTCATAATCAGCTTTCTGGACAATCCGTCGCTGAGCCTGGACCAAATAAGCGACGACCTGCATTTTTCAAGCAGGTCGTTCTTCACAAGGTATGTTAAACGCCTTCTCGGAAAGACTCCTTCCGAATACAGGTCTTCGGGAAAGGCGGCTATTTGACGTGTACGAGCTGGTAGTCGCGGGAGCCGTATCCGAGGTACTGGGCCCAGTAGAGGATGCGGGTGCCGTGGCGTGATACTATACGCTCCACCAGATCACGGTTGCCGCTGTCGTTGCTGTTGAACACCATGTCGACGCAAGCCTGGTCAAGGGCGACGGGATCGAGACTTGCAACGATGCCGACATCCTTCATCCTGGGTTCGGAAGGATGGCCGTTGCAGTCGCAGTCCACGCTGAGCCTGTTCACCACATTGATATAAATGATCTTGTCACCGAAGTGATTCACGACCGCTCCGGCCGCTTCGGCCATGGCATCCTTGAAGTCGTCGGTCGAGGCCAGCTGACGGGGCGACCAAGTGTCAGGCTGAAGGGTGCGCTGCTTGCCGCCGGTATGGATATATGCCTTGCCGTTGGTACTGGCGCAACCTATCGACAGGTTCTTGAGGGCACCCCCGAAACCACCCATCTCGTGGCCCTTGAAGTGGCTGAGCACCACCATGAAGTCGTAATCCAGCATATGTTTGCCCACTATGTCGTCCTTGAGGAGCCTGGATCCGGCCGGTACCGGAATGGACACCTCGGCGAACTCGTCCATGATGTCCACGCCGCCAATGGCATTGAAACCATGGTTCTCTATGGTCCGTTTATGGTCGGCCGTTTCCTGGCGCGAACCGCCGTACGCAGTATTGCATTCCACAATCCTGCCGTTCAGGCTCTTGACGAAACCATCTATGAACTCGGGACGGAGATAGTTCTCGTTGCCTTGCTCGCCGGTGGATATCTTGACGGCCACCTTGCCGGTGGCTTCGCGGCCAAGGGCCTTGTATATCTTGAGAAGACTTTCGGGAGAGATATCCTCCGTGAAATAGACCACCGCCTTGCCCGGTACAAGCTGGAGCCCGGGAAATTCCTGTGCCGAGATATTCCTGTTACCGCATCCTGCAGCCATCAGGACCAAGGAAAAAATGAAGATTATTCTTTTCATGCAACTAAAATACGAAAAAACCGGGAAGAATCATTATTTTTGCTCCCCTTATGGAACAATACTACGGAATCATAATCGGGGCAACCGCCTTCCTCATAATCGGTGTCTTCCACCCCATCGTCATAAAATCGGAATATCGTTGGGGGAAGAAATGCTGGATATGGTTCCTTGTTGCAGGCATACTGTTGTCGGCCGCCTCCGTGGTCATCGATAACCTGATGGTTTCCATAATCCTGGCCGTCGTGGGCTTTTCCTCTTTCTGGTCCATACGCGAAGTCATCCAACAAGAGAAAAGGGTCCTCAGGGGATGGTTCCCCGAAAACCCCGCCCGCCACGATTATTACGAGGCCAGGAGAAAGGACTAGCCTTCCATGAGTTTGCGATAGCGCACGCGCTTTGGCTCTTCCTGTCCGAGGCGCAGGAGTTTGTCCTGCTCGTAATCGGAGTACGAGCCTTCGTAGAAACGCACGTTCGAGTCGCCTTCGAAAGCCAGGATATGGGTGCAGATACGGTCCAGGAACCAGCGGTCGTGGCTGATGATCACCGCGCAGCCGGCGAAATCGTCAAGGGCTTCCTCAAGGGCGCGCAAAGTATTGACGTCGATATCGTTGGTAGGTTCGTCGAGCAGAAGCACATTGCCTTCTTCCTTCAGAGCAAGGGCAAGCTGAAGACGGTTCCTCTCGCCTCCGGAAAGCGAACCGCAGAGTTTCTGCTGGTCCACCCCCGAGAAATTGAAACGCGACAGATAGGCGCGGGCGTTGATATCGCGGCCGCCCATCCTCATGAACTCATTCCCGCCTGAAATCACCTCATATACGCTCTTCCCTGGATCGATGCTGGTATGCTGCTGGTCCACATAGGCGAGCTTTACGGTATCGCCCACCTCGAAGGTGCCGTCATCGGGCTTGTCAAGTCCCATGATCAGCCTGAACAGGGTCGTCTTGCCGGCACCGTTGGGACCGATGACACCCACTATGCCATTAGGGGGCAGCACGAAATTGAGGTCGTCGAAGAGGAGTTTCTCCCCGAAGGCCTTGCGCACATGCCGGGCCTCTATGACCTTGTTGCCCAGCCTCGGTCCGTTGGGGATGAAAATCTCCAGCCTTTCTTCCTTCTCCTTTATGCCCTCTTCGAGCAGTTTGTTATAACTGTTGAGCCTGGCCTTGCCCTTGGCCTGGCGGGCCTTGGGCGCCATGTGAATCCATTCGAGCTCCCGCTGGAGGGTTTTCCGGCGCTTGCTCTCCACCTTTTCTTCCATGGCCATGCGCTGGGTCTTCTGTTCCAGCCAGCTGGAATAGTTGCCCTTCCAGGGTATGCCTTCGCCGCGGTCGAGTTCTAGTATCCAACCGGCCACATGGTCCAGGAAATAACGGTCGTGGGTTACGGCTATCACAGTTCCCTCGTATTGTTGCAGATGCTGTTCGAGCCAGTCGATGGACTCCGCATCCAGATGATTGGTGGGTTCGTCCAGAAGGAGGACGTCCGGCTTGCGGAGGAGCAGGCGGCAGAGCGCGACGCGTCGCCGCTCTCCCCCGCTCAGGTTGGCCGCCAGCTGCCCGTCCGGCGGACAGCGCAGCGCGTCCATGGCCCTTTCCAACTTGGAATCCAGATTCCAGGCATCGGTGGCGTCTATCCTCGTCTGGACCTCGGCCTGACGCTCCATGAGTTCCTCCATCTTTTCGGGATCCTCATAGTATTCGGGAAGGCCGAATTTATTGTTGATGTCTTCATATTCTTTCATCAGGTCCACGGTTTCCTGGACCCCTTCCTCCACTATCTGCCTTACGGTCTTTTCCGGATCGAGATAAGGATCCTGCTCCAGATACCCCACGGAATAGCCAGGAGCGAACACCACCTCACCCTGGGAGGGCTTTTCGATCCCGGCGATAATCTTCATCAGGGTGGACTTCCCTGCACCGTTGAGTCCTATGATGCCGATCTTGGCCCCATAGAAGAATGAAAGATAGATGTTCTTCAGCAGTTGCCTGTTGTTCTGGGGGATGGTCTTGCTGACGCCGACCATCGAGAATATTATCTTCTTATCGTCTGTTTCCATGATATTGAAATTTTACGGTAATTCAATGATCGCCGGCTCATGCCCCGTTGCCGGAATGTATTTCTCAAGGAGATCTGCGGTGCGGAGTTTCATGTATCCGTCCACCACCCCGTCCGTGCACCCGTACCACTCCCCTTCCAGGATTTCCCGGTCGAAGACCAGCTGCACCCTCTTTTCCGGATCGTGAACCAGGGAAAGCACAGTGGCCGCACCGCGGGGGGTTCCAAGCATCGCATACAAGGTTTCGGCGGAGGCAAAGGACACCCTGGCTATTCCCATCGCCCGGCTGAAGTCCCTGGTGACGAAGGGTTTGTCGTCTTTCATTGCAAGCATATAGAACTTGGTTTTCTGCTGGTTGCAGAGCAACAGCGTCTTGACTATGCGTATGCCAAGTACCTTGTCTATCTCCAGGCAAAGCTCCATGGTTTCGGCCGGGTCGGTATCCACCCTCCCGAAAGGGATTCCCAGCCGCACCAACGTATCGTAGATTTCCTTCCTTACCGGTGACTTCATGTCAGCGGGGACCGTGGTGTAAACAGGGCTTACGTAGAACATATCAGCACTTTATTTTTCCGATGAATCAATCCAGATTGTAACGGGCCCGTCATTCACAAGGTCCACTTGCATATGGGCACCGAAAACACCCCTTCCGACGCAGCGGCCGAGGGCTTTTGAAAGCGAATCGCAGAATCTGCCGTACAAGGGTTCCGAAATCGCGGAGGGAGCCGCAGCGATATACGAAGGGCGGTTGCCTTTGCGCGTGGAGGCCATGAGGGTGAACTGGCTGACGGCGAGGATTTCCCCTCCATAATCCAGGACCGACAGGTTCATAACCCCCTCGTCATCGGGGAAAACCCTCAGGTTCACTATCTTGTGCACAAGATAATCGATGTCGGCCTGGGTATCGTCGGCCTTTACGCCGACCAACACCAAAAGGCCGGGGCCTATGAAGGAAACTGTTTTGCCGTCCACAGATACGCATGCATGCAAAACCCGTTGCAGAAGTACTCTCATAGCAAATGAGGGTTTATTCCAGTTTCAGGTCCCCTTCCCTGATCCAGCCGGTCTTCCTCAAGATCAAGCTGAATATCCAGCAGAGCACCGCAGGAAGAACGAAGCTTACCAGTATGAGGCCAATCCAGTCCACAGCGGCAGGAGACATGGCGGCAGCACCGTGGGCGAGGGCCGCTTCGCTCGGCTCGAACCAGCCGGTTATCACGCCTATCTGCCCGACAAGACCGCAGGTTCCCATGCCGGAAGAAACCGCCGCCCCGTTCATTTCAAGCTTGAAAATGCAGGTGGCGACCGGACCGGCTATGAGCGACGAGAGGATGGGAGGGATCCATATCCTGGGATTCCGTATGATATTGGGCATCTGGAGCATGCTGGTCCCGAGCCCCTGTGAGATGATGCCTCCCCAACGGTTCTCGCGGAAACTCATGACGGCGAAACCGACCATCTGGGCGCAGCATCCGGCAAGGGCGGCTCCTCCTGCAAGCCCTGTGAGGCCGAAGGCGGCGCATATGGCGGCGGATGAAATAGGAAGCGTCAAGGCCATTCCGGCGACCATAGCCACGATCATACCCATCCAGAAAGGATGCAGTTTGGTGGACCAGACCAGGAACTGCCCGACAGCCGCGGCGGCGATACCGATGTATTTGGCCGTGAGCACCGTAAGCAAAGCCCCGGCGAGGATGGTCACAAGGGGGGTGACCAGGATGTCGACCTTGGTCTTCTTGCTGACGAGGCAGCCCGTTTCCGCCGCTATGATGGCTATGACCAGCACCGCCAGCGGACCTCCGGCACCTCCAACGACATTGGCCGCAGAGCCCACTGCCGCAAGGCTGAACAATACCAAGGCGGGGACTTGCATGGCATAGCCTATGCCTACGGCCATCGCCGCCCCTACCACGTGGGGGTCGCATGCGAAATCGCCGGCCTTGACCATGAACTGGAAGAAGGCGTTGTCACCCAGGCGCAGGAGCTGCTGCCCGAGGGTCCTGACGATGGTGCCGGTAAGCAGGGAGGCGAAGAGCCCCTGCGCCATACCGGACATCGCATCGACCAGGTATCTTTTTACGAAACGTTTCATCTTTAAGGCAGTTCCGCGATGCACTCGGCTTCAACGGGGGCACCTTTCGGAAGAGTCTTGACTGCAACTGCGGAACGGGCCGGGAAAGGCTTAGAGAAGAACTCGGAATAAACCTCGTTCATGGCAGCGAAATCAGCCATGTCGGCAAGGAAGACGGTGGTCTTGAGGACGTGGTCCATGCTGGTTCCGGCCTGCTCGAGGATGCCTCGCATATTGGTAAGGGACTGACGCGTGAGTTCCTTTATTCCGCCTTCGGCGAAATTGCCGGTGGCGGGGTCGATGGGAAGCTGCCCCGATACGAAGACGAGATTGCCGGATACGACGGCCTGGCTGTAGGGACCGATGGCCGAGGGAGCCTTTTCAGTGCTTATTTCTTTCATTTTATCTTATGTTTGCTATCTTTTGATGTAAGGATATGCAGCGAAGATATCCGTCGGTGGAACGAGGGTTTCCTTGATGCTGCGGGGACACACCCAGCGGAACAGGTTGAACGGCCCCCCGGCCTTGTCGTCGGTTCCCGAAGCACGGGCCCCGCCGAATGGCTGACACCCTACGACCGCACCGGTGGGACGGTCGTTGATGTAGAAGTTGCCGGCCGCATAACAGAGCATGTCGGATATCTTCTCGCAAGCAAGGCGGTCTTTTGCAAATACCGAGCCCGTAAGGCCGTAAGGGGAAGTTTCATCGCAGAGTTTCACAGTCTCTTCCCATTCGGCGTCCTCGTAGGGATAAACAGTCAGGACAGGGCCGAAGATCTCCTCGACCATGGTGCTGTATTTGGGATCGGCGGTCTCGATGACGGTCGGTTCCACGAACCAGCCGACGGACTTGTCGTAATTGCCGCCCATCACTATCCTGGCCACGGACGAAGCCCTGGCGGCGTCGATCCTGGCGCTGATGCGGTCGAAAGAAGCCCCGTCTATGACGGCATTTATGTAGTTATCGTGGTCGCGGACACCTCCCATCTTCACTTCTGAGGCCATCTTCTTCATGCGATCCAGCACTTCCGGCCACATGCTCCTTGGGATATACATGCGGGATGCCGCCGAGCACTTCTGTCCCTGATATTCGAAAGCCCCGGTGAAAGCCGCATGGGCCACGGCCGGCGCATCGGCGCTGGGATGGACGAATATGAAATCCTTTCCGCCCGTCTCCCCCACTATCCGGGGATAACTGACATAATTGGCGAGATTCCTGGTGGCGGACGCCCAGAGGCTGTTGAAGGTGGCTGTGGAGCCGGTGAAATGCAGGCCGGCGAAGTAATGGCTTTCAGTACATATCTTCCCTATGAGTTCACCGCTTCCCGGCAGGAAGTTGACGACCCCGTCCGGAAGGCCTGCATCCTTGTACATCTGCATTATGTACCAGTTGCTGAGGAGGGCGGTGCGGGAAGGTTTCCACAGGGCGACGTTGCCCATGAGGACCGGGCTCATGCAAAGGTTGGACGCGATGCTGGTGAAATTGAACGGGGTCACCGCCAGGACGAATCCCTCAAGGGGACGGAACTCGTTATGGTCTATGCAGTTCTTCGCATCCTTGGGCTGCATCGCATATATCCGGGAAGCGAACGAGACGTTGTAACGGAAGAAGTCGCAGGTCTCGGCCGCCGAGTCGATCTCGGCCTGGTAGATGTTCTTCCCCTGCCCCAGCATCGTAGCCGCATTGACACGGGCCCTCCAGGTGGTGGAGAGGAGCTCGGCGCACTTGAGGTTGATTGCGGCACGGGTGGTCCACGGAGTGCGGCTCCATGTCTTGCGCGCATCCATGGCCGCTTCTATGGCCATCTTCACCTCCTTCTCCCCTACCATATGGTAACGGGCAAGTACATGGCCGTGCTCGGTGGGACATGTGACCTCCGCGGTATTGCCCGTGAAAAATTCCTTACCTCCGATGACGGCAGGGATCTCGACGACGGTGTTGTATTGGCGCTCCAGTTCCTCGTCAAGGGCTATCCTCTCGGGAGAACCTTCCAGGCAGGCCTTCACCGGCTCGTTGGCCGGGAGGGGGAAATCGATGATTGCGTTATTCATTTTCGTGGTATCTCTTTCCTGCAAATTTACTCAATCTTTAGGAACATTGAAAGCAAATCATTATATTTGTAACCGCCATCACTATCAAATTGTAACCAATGGACCTTCACGTATCCAATGAGACTTCCCGGCTCAGGACGGTAATCCTGGGGGTGCCTGAATCAAACGGCCCGGTTCCTTCCCTTGACGAAACCTACGACAGCAAATCCTACGAATCGGTACTGAACGGCGTTTACCCGACCAATGAGGCCATAACAGCCGAAATGACGGCTTTCGAGAAGATACTTCGCAAATACGATGTGGACGTCCTGCGCCCGCGTGTCGTAAAGGACTGCAACCAGATCTTCTCACGCGACGTGGGTTTCGTAATCGACGACAAGATAGTTGTTTCTAACGTAATCCCGGACCGCCAGGAAGAGATCGATGCGTACGAAGGTATCTATTCGCAGATCCACTACAAGCAAATATACAATCTTCCGGAAATGGTCCATGTGGAAGGAGGCGACGTAGTGCTTTACAACGACTATATATTCGTGGGCCAGTACGCCTTCTCGGACTATCCCCAGATAAAGACCGCCCGCACCAACACACTGGCCATCGACTATCTGCGCATGATCTTCCCCAATAAGAAGATAGTCCCGCTCAACCTTCGGAAAAGCGACACCGACCCCCGCGAAGGCATCCTGCACCTCGACTGCACCTTCATGCCGGTAGGCGCAGACATGGCCATTATCTACAAACCCGGCTTCATGAATCCCCGCGACGCCGACCGCCTGGTACGGCTTTTCGGGCAGGACAAGGTACTGGAGCTCACCCAGGAAGAAATGTACTGGATGAACTCCAACATCTTCAGTATAGCGCCCGACGTGGTGGTCGTGGAAGAGCATTTCACCCGTCTCAAGCAGTGGCTGGAGGGGAAAGGGATAAAGGTGGAGACCGTCCCCTACCGGGAAATCTCCAAGATGGGAGGGCTGCTGCGCTGCAGCACCCTTCCGCTAAGAAGGGACAAATAACTCTCAAAACAATAATCAGACATGGAGAAAAAACTCACTTCCGAAGACTACATCGCGATGGAAGAGAAGTATGGTGCCCACAACTACCATTCCCTTCCCGTAGTGCTGGAGAGGGGCGAAGGCATCTACCTCTACGGGGTGGACGGCAAGCGCTACTTCGATTTCCTATCCGCATATTCAGCCGTCAACCAGGGGCATTGCCACCCCAGGATAGTCAAGGCCCTAACCGACCAGGCGCAGAAGCTCTGCCTTACGTCCCGCGCCTTCTATAACGACTGCCTGGGCCCCTACGAGAAATTCGCCACGGAATTCTTCGGTTATGACAAACTCCTTCCGATGAACTCCGGAGCAGAGGCGGTGGAAACGGCCCTCAAGCTTGCCAGGCGCTGGGGTTACAAGGTAAAGGGCATACCCGACAACGAAGCCCTTATCATTGTATGCGACGGCAATTTCCACGGACGCACCATAACCATAGTCACCCTCTCCAACGATCCCGAAAGCTATTCGCAGTACGGTCCCTTCACCCCCGGTTTCGTACGGGTGCCCTACGACGACACCGAGGCGGTACGCAAGGTCCTGGAAGAGAAAGGCGACAAGGTGGCGGCAATGCTTATGGAACCCATCCAGGGCGAAGCGGGGGTTTACGTGCCCCACGACGGATACATAAAGGAATGCTATGACCTCTGCCAACGGTACGGGTGCCTTTTCATTGCGGACGAAGTACAGACAGGCATAGGCCGCACCGGACGTCTGATGGCATGCGACTATGAGGGAGTCCACCCCGACATTGTCACCATAGGGAAAGCCCTTTCGGGAGGCCTGCTCCCGATAAGTGCGGTCCTCGCCAATGACGAGGTAATGCTGACCATCCTTCCCGGCGAGCACGGCTCCACTTTCGGAGGCTATCCCCTGGCGGCGAAGGTTGCGGTGGAAGCTCTGAGCGTCTTCCGCGACGAGCATCTCACCGAGAATGCATACGACATGGGACTCATCTTCCGCGAGGAAATCGGCAAGATCAAGAGCCCGTTCTTCAAGTTCGTCCGCGGAAAGGGCCTGCTGAATGCGGTGGTCACCGAGCCGCAGAAGGGCATAGAGGCCTGGGATATCTGCCTGAAGCTCCGCGATGCCGGCCTGCTGGCGAAACCCACCCATCGTCACATCATACGTTTCGCCCCGCCCCTCGTAATTGGCGGGAAGGAACTGGGCGAAGCCATAGACATAATCAAGAAAGTTTTTGAAAGTCTGTAAAATACCGGGTGCAGGAAGCAAATAATTATTATCTTTGCACTCGAAATGAAAACTACCGTCGTAAAGCAAGGCAGGATCTACTCCGAAACTTTGTCTTACGACGGTTTTTCTTATAAGCCCGAGGATTGCATCGCCTGTCCCGCACTGGCCGACCTCCACGTTCATTTCCGCGAACCGGGCCAGGAATACAAGGAAACGATACGCACAGGTTCCATGGCCGCAGCCCGTGGAGGCTACTCCCTTGTTTGCCCCATGCCGAACCTTGACCCCGTGCCCGATTCTCCGGGGCATCTTGCCATGGAACTGGACATAATCAGGTCCTCCTCCATGGTGGAAGCGGTTCCCTACGCCTCGATAACCCTTGGCAGGAAAGGCCGGGAACTCGTGGACATGGAGAAGCTGGCGCCGCACGTTGCAGGCTTCTCAGACGACGGCAGCGGCATAGCCGACCGTTCCCTGATGCATGACGCCATGAGCGGCGCCAAGGCCCTCGGCAAGATAATTACCGCCCACTGCGAAGACACCGCCTTCCCGCCGGAAGACGCGCGCAGCGAATGGAGCGAGGTGGAACGCGACTGCGAACTGTCCTTGCTGACGGGGGCCAGGCTGCACATATGCCATGTCTCCAGCAAGGAAAGCATCGAAATCATAAGACAGGCCAAGAAGAGCGGAGCCCCTGTAACGTGCGAAACCGCTCCCCACTATCTGACCCTCACAAAAGAAGACCGCATGCCGGGCGGGCGTTTCACCATGAACCCGCCGCTGCGTTCGGCAGCCGACAGGGATGCCCTCCTGGCCGCTCTCGCCGATGGAACCATCGACGCGATAGCGACCGACCACGCACCGCATTCCGCCGAAGAGAAAGCAGCAGGGGCAAACGGTATCGTGGGGCTCGAAACGGCCTTCCCCGTGCTGTTTACCTGCCTCTGCAGGAAAGGCATCATCCCGGTAGAAAAACTGGTGGACCTCATGAGCGAAAACCCGAGGCGCATTTTCGGATTTCCCGATACCGACGACATGGCGGTTTTCGACGTCACCAACCCTTATGTCATCACTCCCGGCGACTTCCTTTCCAAAGGGCGCTCGACACCCTTTGAAGGCTGGAAGGTCTTCGGACGGTGCCTTCTGACGGTGCACAATGGTAAAATAATCTGGCAATCATGATAAAAGCACCGTTCACGATCGTTTCGCATAAGGAGATAGCTTTGGGAGTATTCGAACTTGTACTCTCCGGAAACACCTCCGGCATCCTCCGCCCCGGACAATTCGTGAACCTCAGCCTTGACGGATTCTTCCTCCGCCGGCCTTTCGCCGTGGCGGACAGGACAGAGGAAACCTTCACCATCTTATACAAGGTCGTCGGCAGGGGCACAAGGGCGCTCGGGCAGATGAAACCCGGGCACCGCCTTGATGTGCTCACCGGCCTCGGAAACGGTTTCGATGCCGGGCGCGCCTGCGGCAAGAAAGTGCTGCTGGCGGCCGGCGGGATGGGACTGGCTCCCCTTTTCCATCTTGGGAAGGAACTCACGGCTTCAGGAGTGGAGGTATGCAGCGTAATGGGTTTCAATACTGCAGCCGACGTGTGTTACGACAAGGAATTCGGGAAGTTCGGCGAGGTGAGGATCGCCACCATGGACGGCTCGACGGGTATCAAAGGGTTTGTAACCGATGCCATGAAAGGGCTGGATTTCGACCTCTTCTATGCCTGCGGTCCCCTTCCGATGGAAAGGGCGCTGTGCCTTGGCACGGAAAAGCCCGGCCAGGTCAGCCTCGAGGCACGCATGGGTTGCGGCACAGGCATCTGCATGGGTTGTACGCTCATAACCAGGAATGGGGCCAGGCGCGTATGCGCCGACGGTCCCGTATTCGACAAGGAGGATCTGATATGGTAGACACCAGGGTGAATCTTGCAGGAGTGGAACTGCGCAATCCGGTCATCCCCGCCAGCGGCACTTTCGGTTTCGGATCGGAAATCGCGCAATTCTATGACCTGAACATACTTGGAGGAATAAGTACAAAGGGAACAACTCCCATCGAACGCTCAGGCAACGGACAGCCGCGCATAGCGGAAACGCGGTGCGGGATGCTCAATTCGGTAGGACTGCAGAACCCCGGTGCCAGGCATGTCGCGGCAATCGAACTCCCGAACCTGCGCAGCATCTTCAAAGGGGCGGTCATCGCCAATATCAGCGGTTTCTCCGAAGAAGATTACCGCAGTTGCGCCCGCATCATCGGTCCGCACTGCGATATCATCGAAGTCAACATCTCCTGCCCGAACGTGCATGGCGGCGGCATGGCCTTCGGGACCGATCCTACGGAAGCGGCCCGGATAACCGCAGCCGTCAAGCAAGAGACCACTGTTCCTGTATTCGTCAAACTAAGCCCCAATGTCACCGACATAGCGTCCATAGCCAGGGCCTGTGAAGATGCGGGCGCAGACGGGCTGACGCTCATCAACACAGTATCGGCAATGCGCATAGACCTCGCCACACGCAAACCCCTGCTCGCCGCACGTATCGGCGGGCTTTCCGGTCCTGCGATATTCCCGATTGCAGTCCGCATGATTTGGCAAGTCGCCTCGGCCTGCCGGATACCGATCATGGGTTGCGGCGGAGTCATGGATGCCGAAGACGTGCTCGAGATGATGATGGCAGGCGCCACTGCAGTACAGGTTGGAGCAGCCAACCTGGCGGACCCATTTGCCTGCAAAGATATTGTGGAAAACCTCCCAATAACCATGGAAAAGTATGGTATTCAATCACTTAAAGAGATAATAGGATGCTCGCTAAAGATGTAATCATAGCCTTGGACTTCCCAACCGGAGGCGAGGCGCTTGCTTTTCTGGATCTTTTCGGAGATGAACGTCCTTTCGTCAAGATCGGCATGGAGCTCTTCTATTCGGAAGGCCCGTCAATCGTAAGAGCCGTGAAGGAAAGGGGATGCAGCGTATTCCTCGACCTTAAGTTACACGACATCCCCAACACCGTGAAGCGCGCGATGGCCAGCCTCTCCGGGCTTGGAGTGGACATGACAAATGTACATGCAGCCGGCGGCTCGCAGATGATGAAGGCTGCCATGGAGGGCCTCACCCGCCCGGATGGCACAAGACCGCTGCTCATAGCAGTTACCCAGCTTACGTCCACCAGCGACGGAATGCTCCGTGACGAGCTGCTCATAGCCTCCCCCATGGAAGAAACGATTGCTTCCTACGCGGAGAACGCCATGGATGCCGGGCTTGACGGCGTAGTCTGTTCCCCCCTTGAAGCAACACTGGTTAAGCGCAGGTGCGGCGCCGCCTTCCTTGCGGTCACCCCGGGGATCCGCCCCGCAGACTCCGCCAGGGACGACCAACAGCGTATAACTACCCCGGCCATGGCACGTGAAGCCGGCTCGGACTTCATTGTCACAGGCCGCCCCATAACCAGGGCTGCAGACCCCGTACAGGCATATCAGTCAATCAAAAAGGACTTTCTCGGAATATGACACTCGCACAGAATACCGCACACGACCTCCTGAGCATAGGAGCCGTTTTCCTCAGACCCGACGACCCGTTCACCTGGGCTAGCGGGGTGAAGAGTCCCATCTACTGCGACAACCGACTCGTGCTCTCGGCTCCCCAGGCAAGGAAACGCGTGGAGGAAGGGATCGCCTCCACGATCAGGGAATCCTTCCCCCGGGCCGAAATGCTCATGGGCACGGCAACCGCCGGAATCGCACACGCCGCGATAGCCGCATGCATCCTCGATCTCCCAATGGGATACGTACGCTCTTCGGCCAAAGACCACGGTCGCCAAAACAAGATTGAGGGCAGGATGGCCCCCGGCACCCGCGTGGTGGTGGTCGAAGACCTCGTCTCGACGGCGGTAAGCTCGCTCGAAACCGTCCAGGCCCTGAGGGATGCAGGAGCCGAAGTGCTTGGCATAGTGAGTATCTTCACCTATGGTACGGCACGCGCAAAGGCAGCATTGGAAGCCGCCGGGTGCACAAACCACTCCCTTTCCGACCTGGATACGCTGCTCGAAGTGGCGGTGGAGGAAAATTATATATCCCAGGAACAAAGACAATCCATATTGACATTCAGAGATACAATCTAATGAAACACCTCATCGACCCAACCGACCTCAGCCGCAAAGAAACCGACGAGATCATCGCCCTCGGCGAAGAAATCATTGCCCACAGGGCAGAATACAGCGAGCGCCTTAAAGGCCGCAAACTGGCAACCCTCTTCTATGAGCCCAGTACCCGTACCAGGCTCAGTTTTACATCCGCCATGATGGAACTCGGAGGAAACGTCCTCGGATTCTCCGACGCCAGAAATTCGTCGGCATCCAAGGGCGAGACCGTCCAGGACACCATACGCGTAGTGGCCAATTTCGCCGACATAATCGCAATGCGCCATCCCATCGAAGGCACGGCCCTCGCAGCCAGCGAAGTGTCTCCTGTTCCCATAATCAATGCTGGGGACGGTTCGCACAGCCACCCCACCCAGACACTTACCGACCTCCTTACCATCCACCGGGAACGCGGCAGCATCGACGGAATCACCATCGGATTCTGCGGCGACCTCAAGTTCGGACGTACCGTCCACTCGCTCATCAAGGCACTTTCCCAGTACAAGGATATCCACGTCGTACTGATCGCCCCGAACGAACTTCGTCTTCCCGGCTACATCAAGCGAGACGTATGCGACCGGCTCGGGATCGACTACCGCGAATGTACCACCCTTGAAGAGGCGATCCCTTCGCTCGACATCCTTTACATGACAAGGGTCCAGCGAGAACGCTTCCTGGACGAAGAAGAATATGAAAGGCTGAAGGACAGCTTCGTGCTCAACGCAGCCAAGATGTCCCTGGCCAAACCCGACATGAAGGTACTCCATCCGCTCCCCAGGGTCAACGAAATAGCTACTGATGTCGACGATGACCCGAGGGCGGCTTATTTCCGCCAGGTAGAAAACGGCAAGTTCGTACGCATGGCCCTCATATGCAAGCTCCTGGAATGGAAGCAAGACCCAGCCCACGACATGCCCCAGAGGCCTGTCACGAGCGTTCCCGAAGAGACCCGCTGCCACAACCGCAAGTGCATATGCAACACAGAGCGCATTCCCTACAGGTTCTACAGGTCACATAACGGAGACATCCGCTGCTGCTATTGTGACTCCAAGATTCCTGTTTCAGAATGATGGTTTTTTTGGAAGATTGCTTACGATTCAGTAACTTTACGGCATATAACACATAATAACCGTAACTTTAACTACCAATCAACGTGAGTAATCCCCTTGCAATGGTCGCCTTCGGCGGCAACGCTCTCCTCAGAATAGGAAGGGACAAGTCTTTCCACGCCCAACTTGAAAACGTGGAACTTGCCTGCGAACAGATAATCCCCCTTATCCAGCACGGCTACAACGTGGTGATAGGGCACGGCAACGGCCCCCAGGTTGGAAATGCCATGCTCAGGCAGGAAGCAGGCACATCCAAGTACAACATACCGGCAATGCCTCTCGACGGCTGCGTGGCAGAGACGCAGGGCTCCATAGCATATCTGATCGAAACGGCCATGGAAAAGGTGCTGAAGCGCCACGGCCTGCAGCGGAACGTCATTTCCATAATAACCCGGGTGCAGGTGCGTCCCGACGACCCGCATTTCAAGGAGCCTACAAAGCCGGTCGGTCCGTATCTCACGAAGGAAGAGGCTGAAAAGATGCATATCATCACCGGCGACACCTACCATGAGAGTTCCAAGGGAAGGGGCTGGCGCAAGGTGGTTCCCTCCCCCGTTCCGATAGCGATCAACAATATCGACATCATCGAAGATCTAGCAAGGAAGGGCAACATCGTCATCGCCATCGGAGGCGGCGGCATACCTGTGATGGAAACACACTACGGACATAAGGGTGTGGAGGCCGTGATAGACAAGGACCTTGCTTCCTCGCTCTGCGCGGTGCAGATCCATGCCGACGAATTCTACATCCTCACGGACGTTCCAAAGGTATGTCTCAACTACGGCAAGCCCGACCAGAAGGACATAGACGAGATGACCGTGGCGGAAGCAAAGCGATATTTGGAGGAAGGCCAGTTCGCATCCGGTTCGATGGGACCGAAGGTAAGCGCCGGTATCTTCTATCTGGAAAACGGAGGCAAGAAATTCATAATCAGCGATGCCGCCGAAATCAACGACCCAAATAACGGCACAAGGATAGT
>CAJOQW010000047.1 GCA_905236955.1 uncultured Bacteroidales bacterium | reverse complement strand
TCCATGCCCAATACCGAGGGTTATTCCTACGAAGAAACCCTGGAAGTACATCCCCTGGCCGGAAATCCCGACGGGGTATATTCCGTACAGGCAGGAAAAGACCGCAGGCAACCCCTGCGCAACCAGCAGGCCGCCGACTGGATACGTTCCAATCCGCAGAGGATGCACCTCGGCAATTTCGGCTTCGCAGGCATGAAGCCGGAAGAGATCGGCGGTGTATCCCAAACCCTCGACATGTGGGACGGGGTGCTGCACTCTTCCTTCGACTGGAACGGAACCCCCGTGGAAGTGACCACAGTCAGCGGCGGGGAAGGATGTGACGCAGTATCGGCCAAGGTGCGTTCCGAAAAACCCCTGCCGGTGGTGCTGCGCTTCCCATACCCCACAGGAGCCCATACCGACGACGCATCCGACTGGAACGCCGACGACCGGCATTCCACCGAGATATTGGAACGGCACCCGGCGGGGGCGGTGCTCAAGAGGACCCTGGACGAAAGCGTCTATTATGTTTCGGTTTCATGGGACGGAAAGGCCTCGCTCGAGCAGGACGGTCCCAACCGCATCACAATCTCACCTGACAAGGGGGACTGGGAATTCTCGGTGGTCTTCTCGCAGGAGCAGCCCTCCTTCAAGCCCCTGGGATTCAAGGCTGTGGCAGCATCCGCCCGGGAACTCTGGAACGGATACTGGAAGACCTCGGGAGTCGTGGACTTCTCGCAATGTACCGACGAAAGGGCGCCGCTGCTGGAAAAACGCGTGGTGCTGTCGCAATACCTCATCAGGGTCCAGGAGGCCCAGGACTTCCCTCCGGCGGAAACCGGTATGACCTACAATTCCTGGTTCGGCAAATTCCATCTGGAAATGGTGATGTGGCACACTTTCCACTATGCCACATGGAACAAGCCCGACCTTCTTGAAAGGCAGCTTCGTTGGTACAAGACTGCCGTCCCGAACGCCCGGATGATAGCCCGCAGGCAGGGATACAAGGGCCTCAGGTGGATGAAGATGACCGACCCTTCAGCGGCGGAAGCCCCGTCCGACGTGGGTTCCTACATAATCTGGCAGCAGCCGCACCCCATCTACATGGCGGAACTCCTTTACAGGACGGAGCCGTCGCAGAGGGTGATTGACGAATACTTCGACATCGTGCAGGAGTCGGCGGAATTCATGGCGGATTTCGTGAGCTGGGACGAGGGGAACGGCCGTTACATAATACAGGGAGCATGCGCCGCCAACGAGGCGCTGAACGAAGAGGTGACCGTGAATCCTTCCTTTGAGTTGTCCTACTGGCACTTCGGCATCAGCGTCGCCCAGACGTGGCGCGAACGCAAGGGCCTTCCGAGGGTGAAGGAATGGGATGAAGTGTGCGAAAAGCTCGCACCCCTGCCCATGAGCCCGGACGGCATCTACCTGCCTGCCGAGAAGGGTCCCGGCATACCCGATTTCAAGAACGGGACCGTGGAAGTCACCGTCAGGTCGGAATTCAGCGCCCCGGCCGGAGGATTCCTCAACGCCCAGAGGCCGCGCACCGAAACCCGCACCGTAAAACTTGAAGACCTGCCCCGACCTTATGTAAACAGGGCGGCCAGCTCCCAGAACCTGCTCGCTTACGGAATGCTCCCCTCCTGCCGTCTTTTCACGGAAAAGAACATGCAGGAAACTCTGCAGCGGGCATACGAGAACTGGAACTGGAACAGCAACCAGTGGAGTTGGAACTATCCCGGTTTCATAATGAACGCCACCCGCCTTTACAGGAGCGACATCGCCGTGCGCGCCGCCACCATGGACGGCCGAAGCGACATGCTGCTCCCCAGCGGAAACAACTACCGCTCCGACAAGCTCAGGATGTATCTTCCGGGCAACGGCGGACTCCTCCTCGCAGTGGGGATGATGTGTGCCGGATGGGACGGCTGCACCGAAGAGAATCCCGGCTTCCCCAAGGACGGGACATGGAATGTACGATGGGAAAATATCAGCCCTATGCCGTGATGAACATGAAAAAGATTTTGATCCCAGCGCTAGGCCTTGTCCGCCTCCATGGCGGCCTCGACGTCGTCGGGCGAGGCGGGAAGGCGGGTGCCCCCTGTCCTGCGTGCGCCGTCGGGCGTCACGAGCACGTCATCCTCGATACGGATGCCTCCGAAATCGAGATATCCTTCCTCAAGGGCCGCGTAATTCACGTGGCCCTTGTCGGTACCTTCCTTCTTCCATAGGGCGATGAGGTCCGGGATGAAGTAGATCCCCGGTTCGTCGGTGATGACATTGCCGGGAACGAGCCTGCGAGCCATCCTCAGACTTCCCAGACCCAGCTGCCCCGAACGGGTCTGGTCGGAATCGTAACCCACGAGATCCTCGCCGAGGTCCTCCATGTCATGTACGTCCAGGCCCATGTTGTGGCCGAGTCCGTGGGGCATGAAGAGGCCGGCTATGCCAAGCTGCAGCATCTCGTCCAGGTCTCCTTTGACAAGTCCCAGCTGCTGCAGGTTGTCCAGCATGTGGCGGCAGGCAGCCAGGTGGACGTCCCGGTAGGCTACGTCCGGCTTTATGAGACTGAAAGCCAGTTCGTGGCATTCATATACGGTCTGATATATATCCCTCTGTTTCGGGGTGTACTTTCCGCCGGTAGGGTATGTGCGGGTGAAATCGGAAGCGTAATGGGCGTTGTTCTCGGCGCCGGCGTCGATGACCATGAGCTTGCCGGGAACTATGGGGAAGGCGTGTCCGTGATTATGGAAGACCTCCCCGTGCTGGGTGAGTATGGTGGCGAAGGATACTCCCCAGCCCCCGGCGAGGGTGACGCCCTCCATCTCTCCCACGATTTCCTGCTCCACACGGCCCACCCTGATGCCCTTGCGGGCGACGGTATGCATCTTCTGGCCCAGGATGCCGGCATTGTCCAGCTGCTCTATTTCTTCGGGCTGCTTGACAAGCCTCATGCTTATGATGGCCTTTATGAGGGCCTCGGAGGGCTTGTCTATGCCCAGGCTCTGGAGTTTGAGGGTATTGTAATAGCGGCTGGGCGGAATGGTGTGGATAGGACGGCCTTTGACTATGGCTTCGCTCACCACAAGGTCGAGTTTTGCATAGGGCGCGGTATTGGCTACACCCACTTCCGCCGCCTGACTGGCTATGCCCGGCTGCGGTCCCATCCAGATGATGTCGTCTATGCTGACATCGTCGGCAAAGATGGTTTCCGCTCCGGTCTCGAGGTCGACGACCGCGGCATAACGCGGCTCGTCCAGACCGAAATAATAGAGCCAGGTGCTGTCCTGGCGGAATTTATAGCAATTGTCCTTGTACTGGGCCGGGGCCTCCACATTGCCGATGAAGACCGCGATGCCTTTTTCTCCCTTGAGGAGTTCGAGGAGCTTCTTCCTGCGGGAGGTGTAGATATCTTTGGTGAACATAATACACAAAGTTAGCAATTTCCGGGGAAAGAAGAAAGCGCTGCCCGTCCTGCTGTTAAACGTTTACCGGTTTTGACAAACCGTTTTTGATTCTCATCTTCGCCCTCATGGATACGCGGATCACTTCCATCAGCCTGAAGGGGGCGCTGCTTGCCATGGCCGACCTGGCCATGCCAAGGGTATGCGTCGTGTGCGGAAGGGCGTTGCTCCTGCGCGAAAGGCACGTCTGCACCCTGTGCGGGGCCGGCCTTCCCCTCACCTATTTTGCCAGGCAAAGGGACAATCCCATGGCACTTGCTTTCAACTCCATGATACAAAGGGAGATAGACTTGGCCGAACAACCCGCCTGCGAGCCCTTCAGCTATGCTGCGGCCCTCATATTCTATTCTGGGAGCTCCCCCTACAGGAACATTCCCCGGCGCCTCAAATACGGGCGCGACTTCGGGGAGGGCCGGTACTTCGCCCGCCTTCTCGGGCGCGAGCTGGCCGGGTCACCCCTCTTTTCCGATGTTGACAAGGTCATCCCCGTGCCGCTCCACCCGCTCCGACGGTGGCGGCGCGGTTACAACCAGGCCGAAGTCATCGCGAAAGGTCTGGCAGAAGGTTTCGGGGAAGTCGGGCAAGGCGCCCCTGCCATGGACAAGGGGCTCCTGAGGCGTGTCCGCAAGACAAGGACGCAGACAAAACTGCAACGCATGGAGCGCTATGCCAACGTAAAGAGCGCCTTTACGGCAAGCGCCCCGGCAAAAATGCCGCGTCACGTGCTGCTGGTGGACGACGTATTCACGACAGGCGCGACGTTGTGCGCCTGTGAAAGGGCCCTCAGGGCCGTATTTGGAAAGACAGTGAGGATATCGGCGGCTACCCTTGCATATGTGGGCCGCTAGCGAGCAGCGGCTCCAGGTCGGCCTCCAGCTGCGCCGCGTCCTTGAAGAGGATGCCCTTTATGCCCACCGCTTCGGCACCGTCGATGTTCCGCTGCGCATCGTCGGTGAAGACACACTCCGACGGGTCGAGGGAATACCGGTCCAGAAGGATGCGGTATATTTCAGGAGAGGGTTTGAGCACATGTTCCTGTCCGCTCACCACCATGCCCTCCAGAAGGGAGAATATGCGGTATTTGTGCAACATCTTCTGGAAAGTCTCCCAGGACCAGTTGCTCAGGCCCCAGACATGGATTCCCCTGCTTTTGAGACGGACTATGAGTTCGTACATGCCCGGGATCTCGCTGCGGACGGTATTGGGGAACTCGTTGACGTAATGATAGAACGCTCCGGCATACTCGGGATAGCGGCGCGCCCATTTGTCGGCCACCTCCATCATGGGCGTGCCGATATCGCCGTCGTTGTTCCATTCTATGGTCATTATGTTGTCAAGGAAATAATCGCATTCTTCGCGGCTCGCGAAGTAGGAGTCGTAGAGGAAATGAGGATTCCAGTCCAACAGGACCTTGCCGAAATCGAATATTACGTTCTTTATCATCGTTTTTGCGTTGACGGGATGACCGGCTGCAAACAAAAAAGAAGAGCCGGAACTCTTCTTTTTGTCGGGAAGACTGGACTCGAACCAGCGACCCCGCGCCCCCCAGACGCGTGCGCTACCAACTGCGCCACTTCCCGGATCGGGCTGCAAATATAATCATTTCCTTCAAATAAACGAACTTTTATTTTGGGCAAGCCGAACTTCTTCGTATTTTTGTGGGTACGGCATGCCCAGGAAAGATATCCGAAAAGAATACGAAAAAAACGAACGGGAGCGCAAATCCCCATGGAACGTAGTGGCATTCATTGGATTCGTCGCCATGGCGGTACTGGGCCTTGTGGTGAACGGCGGCAAAACCAGCTCCATTTTCAGCAGTTTGGGCAAGCCGGAAGAGGACCTTCCCGGGGCAAGCAGGCCCCTGCTGTCGGGCGACCTTATCTTCCAGGAGAATCCCGACGGGGCGATGACCGATGCGATCGAGGAGAGCACCGGCGGCGGATTCTCCCATGTGGGTATCGTCGAGAGGTGCCCGGAAGGTATCTTCGTACTGGAAGCCACCACCGAAGGAGGGGTGAAACGGACCCCGCTGAAGGAATTCGCCGACGGCTCGGCACACGATGCCGAGGGAAGGCCCAAAGTGGCCGTTTACCGACTTGAAAATTTCCCGGGGGAATTGAAGGACAGCGCCATATTACGCGCGAAACAATATATGGGCAAACCCTACGACTATGCCTATGCCCAGGGCACGGAGGCCCTGTATTGCAGCGAACTGGTATGGGAAGTGTTCCTGGACGAAGGGGGCGGGCACGT
>CAJOQW010000046.1 GCA_905236955.1 uncultured Bacteroidales bacterium | reverse complement strand
AGGCAACGGGCAGAGTGTCCGCCATTTTGCCGATGAGTTCCTTTACCCCGGCTAAGGCAGGATTCTCCGGCATTGCATCCGAAACTGTCAATTCCTTGCGCCAACGCTTCAGACGCGGAAAGTACATCTTCATCTGGCCGATGTATTCCTCTTTCGTGAGGGGCTGCGGCAAGCCTTTGTTCACCTCGTCCACGAACTGGGCGCAGTGCTCGATCATTTCGTCCATAGTGTAATCCTGCAGGAACTTGCCGTCCTTATAGCAGTACATGCAGTAATCTTCGTTCTTGCTCCCGTCGGCATTGGTGCCGAGGACTTCTTCTGTGAGCGGCATTCCGCAGCTCTGGCAAAATTTCTGTTCCATATCTTTTACTATCGTTTGACTTCCAATCTTAGGACCCTCATCGGCCGGTCGGATCCAGCAAGGGATTCATCAACACAAGTCTCGCCGGTGGGGACGAAACCGCACTTCTCCATGACGCGGCCGCTGGCGGGATTGTCGATGAAGTGACTGCTGATCAGCGACTTGATGTCCGTTGTCTGGCGGATATGATCAATCATCAATTGCAGAGCCTCCGTGCAAATACCCTGATTCCAATAGGGCTTTCCCACCCAATAGCCTACCAGCGGCTCGCCCTCTCGCGACGGGAGATTGTTGCCATCACAAGGCAGATAGCCCATTGCGCCGATGGCTTCGCCCGACTCCTTGAGTTCTATTGCCCAGGTGGTGTCATTGTGGAAAATGGTCCGGATCACTTCCAGGCTTTCCTCTACAGATTGATGCGGCGGCCAGCCCGCACGCGGCCCCACATCCGGGTCAGAAGCATATTTAAACAATACCTCGGCGTCACTTTCGCGCCAAAGGCGCAGGATGATCTTTTCTGTTTCCATCATTTCACAAAGGTAGGGAAAAGTTAAAAATCTTGCTTCGTCCGAATATAATGGCCCTCCTGCACGGCTGTAAAGGTGGCTATAGCCGCCACGATGGAAATAGGGATCAAAGACCAAAATACGGCCGGCACCGCCAGGAATAGCAAAAATCCTGTCAGTTTATTGGCCCATGTGTGAGGAAAGCAGAATCGTTTACAGACAACCAGGGCTGATACCTGGTTCAGCATCTTGATGAAGACAATCACTCCGGCCCAGATCCATAGCCAGCCAGGAATCTCCAGTACCGGCAACAAGCGAATGGTACAACAGGCCATGAAGACGATGTCGGCTACACTATCCAAAATGGCCCCGGCTTTCGTCTCTGCATGGAGTTTCCTGGCCAGCCAACCGTCAACCATATCACTGATGCCACACAACGCATAGAGCACCCAGAACGGCCACCCGGTCACATCGCAAAATAGCAGGCCGATGGAGCCTGCTATCCTGAGCACCGATATGACATTCGGCAAATGCTTCATCATTTCTCCCTTACGTGTTTTCCAGACATGTGGTTAATCGTGATCTCAAGGATCAGCGCATTTCGGGCATTGTTGGCCATGTCCTTTTCGAGATCATAGCCTTCCGGGAAATACTTGGCCCCAATCTGCCGCAGCTTGCTTGATTCTTCTTAAAGGTCTGAATTCCATAATACTAATTACTTTTAGGCCGATTAATCAGAATCTAGTTAACTCCTGTTTCTTTCCGGAAGACGAACATCTCATCTTGGGCTCCATACTTGAAGGCCCACTGGTTGTCCAGGATAAACTGCTCCCGGTCTTCGGGCTGCAGGGGAAGGAGTATGATATTTGGGTGGCTCATATGGTTGGATTCCGATTTATCGAAACAAATATACGTAATTTGGAGAATTCCTGCTTTGCATTTCTGCAGGATAATCATCATATTTGTATAACACATAAAACACTTCGGATATGATAGCCCTTCCTCCTGTCGATCCTGCCGATTTCATCATGAAGTCCGGCGACGAAATGCGAAAATGCATCAACAAGTATCTCAATGAAATTCCCTTGGAAGAGGCGATCCGGGATGAAGTCCTGGACCCGAAGTATTCCCCGACACTGCTGGACGAGATGGGAGCGGAATACTATAGGGAACTGGAAAAAATCTGGGACACCATTCCCTCCTATTTCCGTTCCAGCTTCCAGGCGGCCTACGCCGCTCCGACACCGGATGTGGCCGGAGACCTTCCCGCCTTACTGAAAGCCTATGAGGATGCTGTCAAGATCGGTATTTGGGAAAAACTGGGCAAAACCAACCACAAGGATGTCCTGGCGTATAAGCTTCTCCTCAAGGAGTACGGCGAGAAGTATCTCCAGGCCATGCACCTCAGTTTCATCGATGCCGTGTCCAAGTTCGTACGATAATTAGCCGTGGAATACCTGTCAAAGCAGCGATACGACGAGATTGCGGCTGAGTTGAAGCATCTGATCAGCGAGGTTTATCCCAAGGTGACGGACGAGCTTGCTGAGGCCAGCGCCCAGGGGGACCGGAGCGATAATGCAGGATGCCGTGAGGCTAGGCGCATCCAGGCGAAGACCATCAGCCGGATCCGCTTCCTGCAGAAGATCCTGGAGCATTCACGCGTGATCGACCCGGACGCGCTTCCCAAAGACAGAGTATCCCTTCTTAGCACGGTCGAATTCACGAACCTCGCGACAAATAAACGCATGAAGTTTGAGATCGTCAGCCCCCACGAGATGGACCTCGAGGCTGGCAAGATATCACTGAAATCCCCGATCGGCGCCGCCCTGATGGGCAAGAAGGTCGGCGAAATCGCCGAGGCGCAGGTCCCCTCCGGAACCCTGCGCCTTCGAATCGAAAGCATCACGCTCGACTGAATTCTATAACCGGCAGACCCTCGGGGATGAAAATAGCTTCAAAATGGAAGCCGCTGCTTACCATGCTATAAGTCGTTTTATCGAATAAAATGCATCGGTTCCCAGGGCTCGTCGCTGCCGGGCATCAGCGCGCCGCCGGTCGCTTTGAGCAGGGCGGCCATGTTGTTCGCAAGCGTCCGCATGGTCT
>CAJOQW010000045.1 GCA_905236955.1 uncultured Bacteroidales bacterium | reverse complement strand
GAAGGTGGGAGCGTCGATGAAGGAATGGTCCAGCAGGATGAGGGCTCCGCCGAAACACAGCACGATGCAGATCATGGCGGTTCCGAGCAGTTCGCTGACAGGATGGGCGAGCGCCTGTCTGGTCATGACCCTGCCTGTCTTGTCCTTCATTTCTTCCGTGACGTTGCTGAAACGGGCACCCATCTTCTTCTCGGCGAGGAATGCCTTGATGATCCTCAGCCCTCCGAGTGTCTCCTCAACCTGGCTCATGGTGTCGCTCCAGAGGCTCTGGGCCTCGGTCGACTGCTTTTTGAGGTTCCGGCCTATGACTCCCATCAGCCACATCATCAGCGGTGCGAAAATGAGCACGAACAGGGTGAGCTTCCAGGAAATGAAGATGAGCGTACCTATGTAGAAGACTATGAGGATAGGGTTCTTTATGAGCATGTCGATGCTGCCGGTTATGGAATTCTCCACTTCCTGCACGTCGCCGCTCATCCTGGCTATGATGTCGCCTTTGCGCTCCTGCGAGAAGAAGCCCAGCGGGAGACGGAGTATCTTGTCGTAGATCTCCATGCGGAGGTCTCGCACGATGCCGGTGCGTATGGGGACCATCACCGCCGAGGCTCCGAAATAGCAGCTGGTCTTGAGGAGCGTCATGCCTATCATGAAAGCGGCCAGGAGCACCAGGGTGATGATGGCTCCGTGTTCGTTCATGTACTGGCTTACGAACCAGTACGCGTTGTTTATGGCCTTTTCCTTGAAACCCATGTCGGCGTCCCACGGGATGAATGCGTAAACCTTGTCGTCGAGCTTGAAAAGGATGTTGAGGATTGGGATGACTAAGGTGAAGGAGAAGATGTTGAAGACGGCGGAAAGGATATTGAGCACGACCGATCCCGCCACATATCTGCGGTAGGGCCGTACATACCTCTTTAGCATGTCCAAGAACTCCTTCATATCCTGCAAATATAATTATTTACAAATCACAATTCAAACAGGGCGCTGGGGCTGGTGCGCGGGAGCGCGGCCAGCCTTACAGGGTTGTCCCCGACAGCCTTCCCGGCCGCTTCAAGGGCCAGTTCGGGAGTGTTGTTGTTGGCCGACAGGTGGCACAGGAAGATGTTGTCGAGTCCTTCGTGCATGAAGTCCCTGATGGCCTCGGCACATTCGTCGTTGGAGAGGTGCCCGCGGCCCCCGCATATCCTCTCCTGAAGGTCCACGGGGTAGGATCCGTGCCTAAGCATGCCCAGGTCATAGTTGGCCTCGATCACCACGGTACGGGCCTTTCTGGCGCAGTCGAGGGCTTCGTCTGTCATGGCTCCGATGTCCGTCATGATGACGAAGGGATAGTCTTCGAAAAGTATGTCGTAGCCGACCGTCTGGGTGGCGTCGTGGGGGACTATGAACGGCCTTGCCTTGACATGGCCGGGAATGATGTCGGCCGAACCGTCCGCAGGAAGGACCTTGGCCACCGGGGCGAGGTATTCTCCCGTCATCCAGTTTATCGCAAGTGCCTTGCGGAGGGTGCCGGTCATCCAAACCGGCTTCTGCAGGCGTTTGCAATAGGAACCGAGGGAACGGATGTGGTCGAAATGGTCGTGGGTTACGAGAATGGCCCTGATGCTTTCGGGGGATACCCCCATTGCGGCAAGGTTGGACTTGAGCGTCCTGATGCCGACACCGGCGTCGATGAGGATGCCGTCTTCCCTTGTGCCCAGGTAATAGCAGTTACCGGAACTGCCGCTTGAAAATGAACGGAAATAAATGCCGCTACTGCTGAACATCTTCTTCACAGTATTTCGAAATGACCCCATAGGCGTCCGCCACCCCGAGTTCCCCGGCGCGGGACAGGTCTATGCAGCCTTTCTCCTTGTCCCTGAGGTATATCAGTACCAGGCCCCTGTTGTAATAGGCATCTCCCATATAGGGATAGAGCCTGATGGCCTGGTCGTAATTCTCTATCGCGCTTACCAGCTGGCTCGAGAGGCAATAAAGATTCCCTAGGTTGAAGTACAGGTAGGGGATGTCCTTGAGGATGGATGCGGCCTCCTGCATGTCGGCTATCGCCTCGGAATAGTCGTAGGTCCGTTCCACATGGTCGCTTACCCTTGCCCTGGTGGTGCCCTGGTCGTCCATCGTAAGGGTCTGCACATTGCTCTCGATGCTGGCTATGAAGTCGATCATCTCAGCGCGGAGCACGCCGCGGTTCATGAGATAGAAGGCTTTGTAGAAGCGCGAGTAACGATCTTTCTCCCCATCGTCCCGGGACAGGTTGACCGCGTCGTCGAAACGCTGCAGGGCGCTGCTGTACTGTTTGTTCTGGACATCGTAGATGCCCTTGATGAAGGCTGTCTGTGAAGGGGTAAGGCCTGTGTTCCCGGCCCCGGAAGCGTTGTCGCCGGCGAGTATGCTCTCCAGGCTGCGCCTGAAAGACAGGTTCCTGAGACTGTCGGAATTGGAGATGGTAACGGGTACGGGTACGGCTCCGGAGAACCTTTCGATGAGGGGATTCTCGTACCTGCGGCTGAGGGCCGTGTTCATATTTTCGTCCTGAATCGCAAGGCGGAACTTGTAGAGCGGCTTGAGCCGTATGTCCACGTCCCGGTGCTGGAGGAGTTCGTTGTCGAAGTCCTTTCGCGCAAAATCGGCGTCGAGCGCAAGCAATGAAGAGTACTTGCGGGTGGTGTCGGCGAAGGAGGCCTCGCCGCTCTGGTTCTTCATGCGGTATTCCGCCACTTTCTTGCGGGCGGTTTCATAGTCAGCCTTGGAGGCCCTGTTGAGCCCGAGCATGTTCTCGACATAGGCACGGTTCATATAGGCCTTGGCAAAGTCGGGGTAGAGTTCGATGGCTTTGTTGTAGTCGGCAAGGGCGTCCTGCCAGCGGGCCAGCTCAATGAAGAACGAAGCCCGGTTGAAATAGGCGAGGACGTTCCCGGGATTGATGTTGATCACCCTGTCCATGTCGTTCAGGGCCGATTCGAAGTCTCCGACCTGGGCGCTGATGAGGCTCCTGTTGTAAAGGGTGAGGGCATTGCCCGGTTCGTATGTGAGGACCCGGTTGAGGTCGGCCATCGCCGCGTTGTAGTCGTGCGTTTCATAATAAAGGAGCGCCCGGTTGAAGTACGCGAGGGTGTTCGTGGAATCGAGACCTATCGCCTTGTCCATATCCTCCAGGGCGCCGTCATAGTTGCCCTGGGCGGCGTACAAGCGCCCCCGTCTCATATATCCTTCCGGCTCGAAACGGTCTATGGAAATGGCCTGGTTGTAGTCGGCCATGGCTTTCGTGGTATCCTGGAGGAAGAGGTATGATGCGCCCCTGTTGAGGAACGCTCCGGGGTCTTTAGGTTCTTTCCTGATATATCTGTCGAAATCCTTTACGGCATTCTCGAAACTCCTTGCCAGGAAATATGTGACCCCGCGGCTGTAATACAGGCCGGTGAAGCCGGGGCGCAGGTCGATGGCCTTCTGGAGGTCTTCCAGGGCTTCGTCGTACTGGCCCTGGCGGCTTTTGGTAATGGCCCTGTAATGATAGCCGTTGGTGAACACGGGATTGATCCGGACCGAGCGTTCGAAATCCTGCTGGGCACCGCGGATGTCTCCCAGGTTGTACTTGGCTATGCCGCGGAAGAAATAATTCCAATAGTCGGTGGTGTCGAGCCTGGCGAGGATGTTGAAGTTCTCAATGGCGAGCGCGTATTTGCCGTCCTGGAGGGCGGTCCGTCCGCGGAGGTAGAACACGTCGCGGTCGTACTGCGCCCGCGCGTTGAAGCACAGGCCCAGCAAAATAGATATTGCGGCGAGTGTTTTTTTCATTAATTTTGTCTTCCGAACTTACAAAGATAGCATTTATTGTGCCTAAAATGAAGGTTCCTGCCAAAATAATTATCATCGCGGCCATGCTTCTGCACGCTATGGCTGCAGCGGCCGCCGTCCCCAAAATAGCTCCGGGCCAGGTGAAGGTGAATGAGGCGCAGCTGAGGCAGGACGTGGAGTTCCTATGCGACAGTTTATGTGCGGGAAGAGCCTCGGGAAGCGCTTCTTCGGTCGAGGCCGCAGGCTATATCGTCAGGAGGCTTTCTTCCTTGGGCTACGACGTGCAGGGCAGGTCCTTCAGGATAGATTCCGCAAGGGTCGGGCACAATATCCTGGCCGGCCATTCCAAGACTGGCCGGGTGATACTGGTCATGGCATATTATGACGGTCTCGGGATGCTTGACGGACGTATCTATCCCGGTGCGGACAGCAATGCTTCCGGAGTCGCGGCCGCGCTTGCGCTGGCGGAGCGTTTCAAGGGCCGTTACGACCTGGTCTTCGCGTTCCTCGACGGCCATAACGCCGGCCAGTCCGGCATTGCGGCGATAAAGGAAGAACTCGTCGGAAGGGGCTTGTCCCTGGTATTGAACCTGGACATCCTGGGGTGCATCCTCTCACCTGTGGACCCGTATTGGAAAGACTATCTCATTGCCCTCGGGGCGGACTCTTTCCGGAACACTTTCGAGCTGGCAAACAGGGGCCTTCAGCTGCATCTTTATTACAACTACTACCGGAGCAGCAGTTTCACCGACATGTTCTACCGCCGTATCGGCGACCACAAAGACTTCATAAACAAGGGAATACCTACTATCCTTTTCACATCCGGCATAACCATGAACACCAACCGTCCCGCCGATGTCCCCGGGACTCTGGACTACGATGTTTTCCCGAGGAGGGTGGAGTTCATCGCAAGATTCATCGAAAATTATGGGAGAAAGTGAGAAACTGCCGCCTATGGCCGAGGCTACAGTCCACGCCGGCTTTCCGAGCCCTGCCCAGGATTACATGAGCGGGGGTATCGACCTCAACAAGGAGCTCGTAAGGCATCCCGACGCGACCTTCTATGTGCGGGTCACCGGCGACTCGATGCTGCAGGCCGGTATCTCGGACGGCGACGTGCTGGTGGTGGACCGCTCCCTCGAAGCCGGTGACGGGGCTGTCGTCATCTGTTTCCTGGACGGGGAATTCCTGGTGCGTCGCTTCTCGTTCTCCGGTGGTGCCGGAAAGGTGAAGACGGTGATGCTGGAAGCGGCAAATCCGGCTTACAAGCCCATAAGGATCACCCAGGGAACCGATTTCTCTGTCTGGGGGGTAGTCACTTATATAATCAAGCCCGTAGGTTAGGAGACCTCCAGCAGTTGTTTCCAGTCGGTGGAGAAGAGGGGGGAGCAGAACTCCCTCCGAATGCCGTCGGCGTAATGCCCGGGCCTCTGGGTGGCGACCCGGAGCAGGGTTTTGCCGTTGGTGTTGAAACGGTCCATGAGGGCGGACACCTTGTCCTCTTTCTTCCTCTCTCCGTCCGGGACGCTGTCGAACAGGGATCCCTGCACGGCATCCGCCTCCACGATCTCGTCCACAAGGACCCCGGCGCGCTTGAATCCGTATCCCTCTTTCCACAGGACGTCCAGCAGGCCGATGGCGGCTTTCACTATTTCCGGAGTGTTGTTGACCGCTGTCTCCAGCCTGGTCCGGGCCATAGGGTAATATTGCGGGAGATCCTTGCGGAAACGGCTGGTTTCCATGAAGATGCCAACACTGCCTGCGGCCGAGCCTTCCTGGCGGAGTTTCTTTGCGCATATCCCTGCGAAGTCGGAGATGCGCAGCGTCAGTTCTTCCTTGTCGGAGATGGGGTCGGCGAAGGAACGGGAGGTGCAGATGCTCTGTCGCCTTTCCCTGTTTTCATCCTCTATGCACGGGATGCCCTGCAGCTCCTTCCAGGTGCGGACCCCGGTGATATGCATGTGCTTGAGCACCCAGGACTCGGGCTTGCGGACAAGGTCGAGGGCGGAGTGCACCCCCAGGCCTTCCAGTTTCGGGGCACCACGCCATCCTATTCCCCATACATCGTCTATCGGGGTCAAAGACAGGGCCTTCTCCCGTTTTTCCGGGGAATCGATGATGCAGACGCCCTTGTATCCGGGATAATGCTTGGCGAAATGGTTGGCCACCTTCCCGAGGGTCTTGGAGGGGGCTATGCCTATGCTTACCGGTATCCCGGTCCATTTCTTTATGCGGACGGACAGCTCCCTGCAAAGCGGGACCTGCTCTTCGGACGGTATGCCCTCGAGATTGAGGAAGGCTTCGTCTATCGAGTAAACCTCGATGTCCGGGATGGTGGAGCGGAGTATGTTCATGACCCTTCGCGAGAGATCGCCGTAGAGGGTATAATTGGATGACCGTACATCCACCTTCCCGGCATCGACGAGTTCCTTTATGCGGAAAAAGGGGATGCCCATCTTTATGCCCATCGCCTTGGCCTCGTTGCTCCTGGCCACGACGCAGCCGTCGTTGTTGCTCAGCACTACGACAGGACGGCCCTCCAGCACAGGCTGGAAGGCCCTTTCGCAAGATACGAAGAAGTTGTTGCAGTCGGCGAGGGCGAACAAAGCTTATTTCCTGTATTCCTTGTTGTCCAGGAGGTCACGCAGAAGCAGCGGCTCGTTGGTGGTTATGGCGCCTATGCCCAGGCCCGAGAAGAATTCCAGGTCCTCCCTCTTGTTGACCGTCCAGACATTCGTGGACATCCCGAGCGCATGCGCTGCGGCTATCATGTTGGGGGCGGCCAGAAGTACGGTGTCTTCATAGTCGAGGCCGTTGATGGCGTCCGCGGCGAGCTGGGCGGGGGAGAGTTCCCCGTTGAGGTACTGGTTCGTGAATTCGGGGCATTCCTTCGCTATGACGTCGCAGATGTGCTTGCTGAATGATATGAAAGCCACCCTGTCCGGACTGTACAGATGGTGGGCCTTGACTGCCTTCAGGGTGAGTTTCACCAGTTTGTCTTCCCTGTCGGCATTGTCGTGCGGCTTCAGTTCTATGATCAGGACGGTCTTGTCGCTCTCTTCCGCCTGGGCGAGGTACCCGTCGAGCGTAGGGATGGATTCTCCGTTCCTGAGACGGAACGGGGCAAGTTCGGCGAACTTGCACGCCTGGATGTCGATTCCGGCTATGGTGCGGTCATGGTGCACCACGACTTCATTGTCGGAGGTGAGATGGATATCGCATTCGCTGCCCCAGAAACCATGCTTCTGGGCCTCCCTGAGGGATGCTATGCTGTTTTGGGCGAAGCCCGCCGCAGAGCAGTTCCAGAAGCCCCTGTGGGCCACTATCGCGGTTTTCCCGCCCTGGTCGAAGGGTGGGAACGACGGCGTGGCTTCCCGGGTCGCGAGTTTGTTGGCCGAGCCGCACGATGAGAGGATCACCATGGATATCGCCATGAGGGGGAATAAGTTCTTGAATGTCATTGTCGGGTGGATTGTTGTTCACAAATATAATCATTTGCGGAAAAATGTGTACTTTTGTGATTGTGAAAAAAACCTAACGATATGGTAAAGATAAATCTGGGAGGTTGCAGCTCCTTCGTAAAAGATGCAGAATTCAAGAACTACACCCTAAAGGCCCTCGCCGCGTTCGATGAACTCCAGGGCGAAAAGGGCCTCGGTAACGACTTCCTCGGCTGGAAGACCCTTCCCGTGGACACTCCGGAAAGCCTCATAAAGGATTGCGAGGCCGTCCGCGACGACTGGAAGGCCCGCGGGGTGGACCTCGTGGTCGTAATCGGCATCGGAGGTTCGTATCTCGGCGCCCGCTGCGCCATCGAGGCTTTGTCCCACCAGTTCCTTCCCGCGAAGGATGCTCCCAGGGTGGTGTTCGCCGGCAACAACCTCAGCGAGGATTATCTGGCGGAGCTCATGGACCTCGCGGGAATGAGCAACACCGCGTGCGTAGTCATAAGCAAGAGCGGCACCACCACCGAACCAGCCGTGGCTTTCAGGGTCGTGAAGGAATACATCGAGAATACTTACGGCAAGCAGGAGGCTTCCGCCCGCATCGTGGCCATCACCGACGCCGTCAAGGGGGCGCTCAAAACCCTTTCCGCCCAGGAAGGTTACCGTACCTTCGTCGTTCCGGACAATGTGGGAGGCCGCTACAGCGTACTCACTCCCGTGGGCATCCTTCCCATCGTGCTTGCCGGCTTCGACATCCGTGCCATGCTCAAGGGCGCTGCCGACGAAAGGGAGGAAGTCATCCGCCGCAGCGAGGACAATCCTGCTCTGCTGTACGCGGCCATGCGAAACCTGCTTTATTCCGAACTCGGCAAAAAGGTGGAGATCCTGGTCAACTTCGATCCCAAGTTCCAGTATCTCGGCGAATGGTGGAAACAGCTTTACGGCGAATCCGAGGGCAAGGACCTCAAGGGCATCTTCCCCGCAAGCGTCAATTTCACGACCGACCTTCATTCGATGGGCCAGTTCATCCAGGAAGGCGACAGGGTGATGTTCGAAACGACGGTAAAGGTGGAGAAAGCAAGGCGCAGTGTCGTCATAGGGTCCGATCCCCAGAACCTCGACCAGCTCAACTATCTCGCCGGCAGCCATGTGGAACACTGCAACCAGATGGCCCAGCTCGGTACCAAACTCGCCCACATAGACGGGGGAGTGCCCCAGATAGAGCTGAGCGTCGAGAAGATAGACGAATACAACCTCGGTGCGATCTTCTATTTCTTCGAGTTCGCCTGCGGCATCTCGGCATATCTGCTCGGGATCAATCCTTTCAACCAGCCCGGTGTGGAGGCGTACAAGAAGAACATGTTCGCCCTGCTCCGCAAGCCCGGTTATGAAAAGCAGACGGAAGAAATCCTGAAGAGGATATAGTCCGGTAAACGGCTGCAAAAGATATCCCCCTGGTCCGCCAATGGTTTAGCCGGTGCCAGGGGGATATCTTATATGGCTTTCTGTGAACTATACGTTGCCGAGGAAACCCAGCAGGATACCTGCGGCCACGGCAGAGCCGATGACGCCGGCTACGTTGGGCGCCATGGCGTGCATCAGGAGGTGGTTGCCGGGATCGGCTTCCAGGCCGGCCCCTTCGGACACCCTGGCGCTGTCAGGAACGGCGCTGACGCCGGCGTTGCCGATGAGCGGGTTGATCTTGTGGCCTTCCTTGAGGAAGAGGTTCATTATCTTGACGAAGATTACGCCGCAGGTGGTGGCTATGACGAAGGACAGAAGACCCAGAAGGAAGATCTTCACGGAACGTCCGTTCAGGAAGACGTCCGCCTGGGTCGAAGCTCCCACGGTAAGACCGATGAGCGTGGTAGCGATGTCGATGATAGGCCCGCGGGCATTTTCGGCGAGGCGCCTCGTGACCGTACTTTCCTTGAGCAGGTTGCCGAAGAAGAGCATGCCCAGCAGCGGCAGGCCTGACGGTACTATGAAGGCGGTGCAGAGGAAACCGACGATCGGGAATATGATCTTCTCGCGCTGGGAGACCTTGCGGGGGGCGGGCATCCTGATGAGCCTTTCCTTCTTTGTGGTAAGGAGCATCATGATGGGCTTCTGGATAACCGGAACCAGGGCCATGTAGGAATAGGCCGAGACCGCGATGGCTCCCATGAGGTCGGGGGCGAGCTTGCTGCTCAGGAAGATGGCGGTGGGACCGTCGGCTCCGCCGATGATGCCTATCGCACCAGCTTCATTGGGAGTGAAGCCGAGAGCGAGGGCGAGCAGATACGCCCCGAAGATTCCCATCTGGGCGGCGGCCCCGATGAGGATGAGCCTGGGCTGCGATATAAGGGCGCTGAAGTCGGTCATCGCCCCTATGCCAAGGAAGATGAGCGGAGGATACCAGCCGTTCTTCACCCCGTGGTACAGGATGTTCAGGACCGAACCTTCTTCATAGATGCTGACCTTCAGACCCCAGAATACCGGGATATTGCCGATTATCATGCCGAAGCCGATAGGCACCAGCAGCAGCGGCTCCCACTTCTTGACGATGCCCAGGGTGATGAAAACAAGCCCTATGGCTATCATCACGAGGTGCTGCCACGTGGCGTTGGCAAAGCCCGTGAAGGACCAGAATTGCTGAAGACTGTCTATAATGTTATCCATCTGTTACGAGATGATGGCTATATCGGCTCCTTCAAGGATGGAGTCGCCTTTGTTCACGAATATCTTTGTGACGGTGCCGTCGGTCTCGGCGAGGATCTCATTCTCCATCTTCATGGCTTCCAGCACCGCGAGTTTCTGGCCTTTCTTTACGGCTTCCCCGTCCTTGACGCAAACGTCTATGATGACTCCCGGGAGGGGGGAGGTTATTTTCTTGCCGGAGGCGGGCGCCGCCTGGGCTGCGGGAGCTGCTGCAGCCTGGGCCGGGGCGGGTGCTGCAGCAGGGGCAGCCGAAGGAGCCGCTGCGGGAGCGCTCTCTATGTCTACGGAATAATTGACGCCGTTTACGGTGACATCGGCCTTGCCGTCTGCAATGCCGTTTACGGAAACCTCATAGGGCTTGCCGTTGATCTTGAACTTATACTGTGTCATTTGACTGGATTTTTGCGGAAGTTGAGCGCAGGATTGGCCCACGCGGTGGGCTTGCGCTTTATGGTGATGATGAAGGGCTCGGCGTCATGCACTCCTCCGGAACCGAGGTACATGGCGAGTGCGGTTGATATGGCTACCGGGATTTCGCCCCCGTTTTCCGCTTCGAGAGCAAGTGCTATGGCGGCGGCTACGGCCTCATCCTCGCCGGCGGCCGCCTTACTGCTGCGGACTTTCTTCGGTTTCGGGGCGGTGTCACGCTCATCCATCTTCATGGATATCTTCCCTACGAGGGTGAATATGGCGAACAGGATGACCAGGGCCGAGAAAACGGTGGTGACGGCGATGAGCGTAAGGGTCCAGCCGTGCGGGTCCGTTTCGGCCATGCGCTTCGCCCCTTCGGTGAGGGCGGAAGTCTGGAGCAACTGGATCAAGGGGATCATAGCGGCAGGTTATCGTGTTTCTTGGCGGGGATATCCTGCCTTTTGCCTTCAAGGCTGCAAAGGGCGCGTATCACACGGAAGCGTGTGTTCCGCGGTTCAATGACATCTTCGATGTAGCCTTTCTGGGCGGCCTGGTAGGGATTGTTGAAAAGATCCTCGTATTCGGCCTTCTTCTCGGCGCGGATTTCTTCGGAACGGGCCGGGTCGGCCTTGATGTCCTTGGCATAGAGTACGTTGACGGCTCCGTCCGCACCCATAACCGCTATCTGTGCGGTGGGCCAGGCGTAGTTGAGGTCTCCGCGGAGCTGCTTGCAGCTCATCACTATGTGGGCGCCGCCATAGGCCTTGCGGAGGGTTACCGTGACCTTGGGGACGGTGGCTTCGCCGTAGGCATAAAGCAGTTTGGCACCATTCTGGATAACCGCTCCGTATTCCTGCTGGGTGCCTGGGAGGAAACCCGGGACATCCACCAGGGTGACGATAGGGATGTTGAAGGCGTCGCAGAAACGGACGAATCTGGCGGCCTTGCGGCTGGCGTTGATATCCAGCACGCCGGCCAGCATCTGCGGCTGGTTGGCGACTATGCCTACCCCGCGGCCGCCCATGTGGGCGAATCCGACGATGATGTTGCGTGCGAAGTCCTTGTGGATCTCGAAGAAATCGCCGTCATCCACGATTTCATTGATTACTTTGTACATGTCGTAGGCCTTGTTGGGGCTGTCCGGAACAATGGAATTGAGGATGTCGGAGGTGCGGGAAATAGGATCGGACGTTTCGCGGGCCGGAGGGGTCTCCAGGTTGTTCTGGGGGATGAAGCTGAGCAGGCGCTTGATGGTAGCGATGGCTTCTTCTTCATTCTCGACGGCGAAATCGGCAACGCCGCTCTTGGATGCGTGGACGGCCGCTCCTCCGAGTTCTTCACTGGTGACATCTTCGCCGGTGACGCTCTTCACGACGGCCGGGCCGGTGAGGAACATGTATGAGGTGCCCTTCACCATGAGGGTGAAGTCGGTGAGGGCGGGGGAGTAAACCGCTCCGCCGGCGCAAGGACCGAAGATGCCGGAAATCTGCGGGATCACCCCGCTGGCAAGGATATTGTGTTCGAAGATGTCGCCGTATCCTGCAAGGGCGTCTATCCCTTCCTGTATGCGTGCACCGCCGGAATCGTTGAGCCCGATGACCGGGGCGCCGGTGCGCATCGCCATGTCCATGACCTTGCATATCTTCTCGCTCATGGTCTTGCTCAGGGAACCTCCGCTCACGGTGAAATCCTGCGCGTAGACGAACACTTGCCTGCCTGCCACCGTGCCCTGTCCGGTGACGACCCCGTCACCGTCCGGATGGCTTTTCTCCATTCCGAAATTAGTGCAGCGATGCTGGACGAACATGTCGTATTCTTCAAAAGAACCTTCATCGAGGAGGAGGGCCAACCTTTCACGGGCTGTGAGTTTGCCCTTGGCATGCTGGGCCTCAATGCGTTTCTCGCCTCCGCCCAGCCGGGCGCCATCCCGGCGTTCCACAAGTTCAGCGATTTTGTCTTCCTGTATGCTCATGTCAAAAGAGAGTTTTACTGAACGGCAAAGATAAACAAAATTCATTATATTTGCAGGGTATTGAAACCATGCCTGTCCTAAATAAAATAGTCGTCCGGAATTTTCGGAACATAGAACTGCAGGAACTCGATTTTTCCCGCAAAATCAATTGCATCACAGGCAGCAACGGCGAGGGCAAGACGAACCTTCTCGATGCGGTATGGTATCTTTCCATGACCAAGAGCGCCTTTACGGCGGACCGGTTCAACTGCCGTTACGGTACGGATTCTTTCGCCATATCCGGCACTTATTCGATGCCGTCAGGTCCCGAAACCCGCGTGTCCGTCCAGGTTGGCCATGAAAAGAAGGTCAAGCGTGACGACAAGCTTTATTCCAAGGTGTCTTCCCACATTGGGCTTCTGCCCATCGTTATGGTTTCCCCTTCGGATGTTTCCATGGTGAGCGATTCCGGGGACGAGCGCAGGCGTTTCGCCAACGCCGTGCTTTCCCAGATGGACAGGGAATATCTCGATGCCATCCAGCAGTACAACCGGCTGCTGGCCCAGCGCAACAGCCTGCTCAAGGATCCTTCCCCGGACATGGCCCTGCTGGACGTCCTGGACGCCAGGATGGAGGCCGTGGCCATGCCCGTTACCCGCAAGCGCGAGGAATTCGCGAAGGTCCTTGATCCCCGCGTGAAGGAATTCTATGGAAAGATCTCGGGTGGAAAGGAGGTCGTGTCGGTCCATTACCGTTCGGACGTCATCAAGACCGGTTTCGCCGATTTGATGCACTCGAGAAGGGACAGGGACATTTCACTCGGATATACCACCGCTGGCATCCAGAGGGACGACTTCCCCTTCGAGATGAACGGTCACTCCATACGCAACTGCGGAAGCCAGGGACAGCAGAAATCCTTCCTCGTAGCGCTCAAGTTCGCCCAATATGCCGCCATGAAGGAAAGGAGCGGCATACCCCCCATCCTGCTTCTGGACGACCTCTTCGACAAACTGGACCTGGGCCGCGTACAGAATCTGCTGGAAATGGTGGCCGGCGAGGATTTCGGCCAGATATTCCTTACCGACAGCAATAAGCAGAGACTGGGAGGAATAGTCGATTCCATAACCGAGGAACGCACTTATTATGAGGCGAAAGGAGGCGTCTTCACCAAATTGTGAGCCGGTTGGCAAGGAAACAGGCGGTCACTGTTGGAGAGGCCCTCAAGGAGATGTTCCGCAGCGAACATCTCTCGGCGACGCACAACACCCGCCGTATCTTCCAGGCCTGGGACGAGGCCTCCGGAGCCGGGGCGTACACCATCCGCCGCTATTTCAGGGACGGTACCCTGTACGTCACCATGAATTCATCGGTCATAGGGATGCAGCTGCGGATGCAGGGGGCCTGGCTGGTTGAGAAAATGAACGCGATTCTCACGGAAGACCCCCTCTTTATCGACGGGGAGAATCATGTCGGAATAGTAAAGCAACTAAAAATCAAATAGATATGAAAATTGTAGCAGATTCGGCAATACCATTCCTGGAAGGAGTATTCGAGCCTTATGCCCAGGTGGTCTTCAAACCCGGTGGGGAAATACGCAGGGAAGACCTGATCGATGCGGACGCGCTGTTGATCCGTACCAGGACCAAATGCAACGCCTATCTCCTGGAGGGAACGTCGGTGAAGATAATTGCCACGGCGACCATCGGCACCGACCATATCGACATGCCCTGGTGCAAGTCGCATGACATTTTCGTCCAGAACGCTCCCGGGTGCAATGCCGGCGGAGTGATGAATTACGTTTTTTCTGCCCTGTACGGAGCCGCCTCCAGGAAGAATATACCGCTCACCGGTTCCACCCTTGGGATAATAGGCGTGGGACATGTCGGTTCGAGGGTGGAGCAGATGGCCCGCTATCTGGGTTTCAAGGTGCTTTTGAACGACCCGCCGCGCGAAGCGGCAGAAGGCCCGGCACAATTCTGCAGCCTCGATGAACTTCTCGCCGGATCCGACATCGTCACCATGCATGTCCCTCTCGACGAAACCACCCGCCGCATGGCCGACGCCTCGTTCTTCGACAAGATGAAACTGGGAGCCTTCTTCATCAACGCTTCCAGGGGCGAGGTCGTGGTGGACGACGCCCTTATGAACGCCATCCCCAAGCTGGGTCCCGTAGTGATTGATACCTGGAACCATGAACCCGAGGTCAACCAGACCCTCATGAGCATGGTGGACATAGCGACACCACATATCGCGGGCTATTCTTATCAGGGCAAGCAGAGGGGTACCGCAGCTGCAGTCAGGGCGGTGGCGCATTTCTTCGGCATCCAGGATCTCTATGAGTTCTTCCCCAAGACCGAACTCGCCGAGCTCGAGGCGGTCAAACTGGATTTCACCGGCATGACGCAGGGCCAGATAGCCTCGCTCATCCAGTACAATTATCCCATCTTCACGGACGACTTCATGTTCCGTTCGAACCCGGGGGACTTCGAAAAACTCCGTACCGACTATCGTTACCGGAAAGAATTCTACATATACTGAAACTATGACCATAGAAGAACAGATCCGACATTTCAAGCAGGGTTTCCCCTGGCTCGAAATCACAGCACCGGCCACTCCCGACAGAGGGATAGAGGCCCTCGATGCCGAGGCTTGCAAAGCCGCCGTCGAGTATTCTGACAACGCCCCGACCCGCGGCAGGGTGAAATTCGTGCCCGCCTCGGGAGCCGCATCCCGCATGTTCAAGGACATCTTCGCGGGGATGGATACCCCCAACGACCAGGTTCGCCGGCTTACAGCAGAGCTGGACAGGTTCGCATTCTATGACAAGGCCCTCTTCGGCACCCCGTCCGCAGGGGATGACGAAGGCTGTACCCGCACCGCCAGGCTGGTCCTTACCGACGAAGGACTGGGTTACGGGCACAAGCCAAAGGGAGTCCTCAAGTTCCACCGTTATCCGGACGAAGTCCGCACAGCCTTCGCCGAACATCTGGTGGAAGGACAGGAGTACATGCGCAACGCCGACGGCAGCGTGAATCTCACGGTCACCATATCTCCGGAGCACAAGCCGCTTTTCGAGGCCGCCCTCGAGGAGGTCCGCGACATCTACGAGAAGAGGTATGGTGTCCGCTACAATGTCACCTTCACCTATCAGGACCCCTCCACCGACACGATTGCGGTTGACATGGACAACGAACCTTTCCTGTGCGACGACGGCTCGCGCCTTTTCCGTCCCGCAGGCCATGGTGCCCTCATCTACAATCTCAATGAAGTGGTAGAGGAACTGGTGAGCATCAAAAATATAGACAACGTAGCCGTGGAGAGGCTGCTTCCCGTCACGGCTTTCTACAAGAAGGTGCTAATGGGCCGGGCCCTCCAGCTTAGGGATACCGTTTTCGCTTATCTTCGCAGGATGGACGAAGGTGTCTCGGAAGCCCTGCTCGACGAAATCGTGCAATGGCTGGACAAGGTGCTCTGCGTGAATTTCGACAGCCTTCCCGAAAGCCTTGTCGAACGTGCGGGAGTGCTTCGCTCCAAGCTCGACCGCCCGATCAGGGTTTGCGGCATGGTGCGTAACCTCGGCGAGCCCGGAGGCGGTCCCTTCATAGTAAAGGGCAAGGACGGCAGCACATCGCTCCAGATCCTCGAGGGCGCCCAGATCAACAAGGAAGATCCCGTCGCGGCGGGTGCACTTGCCTCCGCCACCCATTTCAATCCGGTTGACCTTGTCTGCTGCCTGCGCGATTACAAGGGAAACAAGTTCGACCTCATGGAACACGTCGACAACGAAGCCGGCTTCATCTCATTCAAGAGTTATCAGGGCCGCGAACTCAAGGCCCTCGAACTTCCCGGGCTCTGGAACGGGTCGATGAGCGACTGGAATACCTTGTTCGTGGAGGTGCCGGTCGAGACCTTCAATCCGGTGAAAGTGGTGCTCGATCTGCTCCGTCCGGCGCATCAAAACTAGTGTTGCTTATTTGATTGAAATTGCCTATTTTTGCAGGCTTTTTCGAAATTATAATTTTTAACGATATGGCTACCAAGCAAAAGACTAAACAGGAAGTGCGTCAGGAGAATACAGCAGAGCAGCTTTCCCGCACCGAACAATTCTATGAGAAGAACAAGAAGTGGATCTGGGGCGCTATCATCGCCATCCTCGTGATATGGCTCGCATCCCTCGCTTACAACCGTTATATATACCAGCCAAAGTGCGCCGAGGCGCAGGAGCAGATGTTCCCGGCCGAGAGCAATTTCCGTGCAGGCGAATACGAACTCGCCCTCAACGGGGACGGCAACGTGCTCGGTTTCTCCCAGGTCATCGACGACTATGGCACCAAGGCCGGTAAGGCCGTTTATCTGTATGCGGGCATCTGCCAGCTCCAGCTCGGCAACTTCGAGGACGCCCTCGCTTATCTTAAGAAGTACAAAGGCAAGGAACCCATCATGAAGGCCCGTGCGCTTTCCTGCCAGGGCGATGCGTATGTGGGTCTCGGACAGTACGGTGAAGCCATCGCCGCTTATAAGAAGGCCGAGGCCGTGAACGACAACGCTTTCGTCGCCACCTATCTTTTCAAGGAAGCCCTCGCCCACAAGGCTCTCGGCGACAACGCTGCAGCTCTCGCATGCTTCAAGCGCATCCGTGAGGACTATCCCCAGAGCCTCGAGGCCATGGACATCGACCGTTACATCTCTGAAATTTCCGAATAATGGGACGCGCATTCGAATTCCGCAAGGAGCGTAAAATGAAGAGGTGGGGCCACATGGCCCGTACCTTCACCAAACTGGGCAAGGAAATCACCATCGCCGTCAAGCAGGGCGGTCCCGATGTAACCGGCAACCCGCGCCTCCGCGCCCTCATGGCCGAAGCCCGCAGCGAGCAGATGCCCAAGGAGAATATCGAGCGCGCCATAAAGAAGGCCACCGAAAGCAAGACGGGCGATTTCAAGGAGGTTGTCTATGAAGGATACGGCCCGTTCGGAATAGCCATCCTGGTAGAGACCGCCACCGACAACACCACCCGTACCGTCGCCAACGTCCGCAGCTACTTCAACAAGTGCGGCGGCAGCCTCGGAACCAGCGGCAGCGTCTCCTTCATGTTCGACCACAAGTGCGTCTTCCGTATCAAGGAAGCCGAGGGCCTGGATCTCGACGAGCTCGAACTCGAACTCATCGATTACGGTGCCGATGAAGTGTTCGAGGAAACCGTCGTCGACAAGGACGACAACGAAAGCAAGGAAGTCGTCATCTACGGCGACTATCAGTCCTACGGCAACATCCAGAAGTACATAGAGGACAAGGGTTATGAACTTGTTTCCGGCGGGTTCGAACGTATCCCCACCACCGAACTCAAGGAACTGGAAGCCGAACAGAGGGCTACAATCAACAAACTGGTCGGACTCCTGGAAGACGATGAAGACGTAACGAACGTCTATACTACCATGAAGCCCGGCGACGAAGACGAATAATAACACAAATAGACATGAAACTCGAAGGCAGAAGAACCAGCACCAATGTCGACGACCGTCGTGTAAGCGGCGGCAAGGCGGCGGGTATGGGCATAGGCGGCGTAGCCGTCATCGCCCTCATCACATGGCTCCTCGGGGGTAACCCGATGAGCGTAATCTCCAACGCGGACCTTGGTCGCATGGTCACTACGCAGACCGAAGGCAACCGCGAATTCACCGAAGAGGAACAGGCCCTCGCTGAGTTCTCAAGCAAGATCCTCGCAAGCACCGAGGATGTGTGGACCAAGGTTTTCAAGCAGTATGGCCGTACATACAAGGCTCCAAGGATGGTCCTTTATTCGGGGAGTGTCCAGACCGGCTGTGGCGGTGCCACTTCGCAGGTAGGTCCGTTCTACTGCTCTGCCGACCAGGCACTTTATATCGACCTGAGTTTCTTCTCCTCGATGCGACAGCAGTTGGGAGCGGACGGCGATTTCGCATATGCCTACGTCATCGCCCATGAGGTCGGGCATCATGTGCAGAACCTTCTCGGAACCCTCGGAAAGGTCAACAACCTGAGGGCCCGTGTCAACGAAACCCAGGCAAATGAATACAGCGTAAGGCTCGAACTCCAGGCAGACTATTATGCCGGAGTCTGGGGCCACCATGAGAACAGCATGTACAAGAGTCTCGAAAAGGGTGACATCGAAGAAGCCCTGGTATGCGCCGAGAAGATAGGTGACGACTGGCTCCAGAAACAGTCATATGGCTACAGCGTTCCCGAATCTTTCACCCACGGTACCTCCGCACAGCGTGAGAAATGGCTCCGCAAGGGCCTGTCCACCGGCGACCTTGCACAAGGGGATACCTTCAGTGTAGATTATTCGGCACTGTAGATTCCGGTATGTATATATACAGTAGAAGGACTGGCCATTCGGCCGGCCCTTTCTTTTTTTTTGTCGTGCCATCATCGACAGGGCTTCCTGCCGGTATCGGGAATGCCTGTACGCATCAAGGCTCTTGGGAGTCAAAAAAACAAAAAAATATTTGGAGATAACGAAAATTGTTGTACCTTTGCAGTGTACTAATGAACCAATACACTATATAAAGCATGATAAAGGTTGACAATCTCAGTTTCAGTTATGGCAATGTGCCGTGTCTTGAAAACATTTCCCTCTCGCTGGAGGAGGGGAAGATCTACGGCCTGCTGGGAGAGAACGGAGTGGGCAAGACCACGCTCCTGACCCTTCTCTGCGGCCTCAAGAAGCCTAAAGCGGGCTCTATTGAAACGGACGGCGACAATCCGTTCGACCGCAATCCTTCTCTGCTGCAGGACCAGTTCTATCTGGCCGACGAAGTGGCTCCCGTAAGTGACAGGGCGGAGCATTGGGCAGTGGGAGCCGGCAAGTTCTGGCCCCGTTACTCGCAGGAAAAATTCCTCCAGGCCATGGAAATCTTCGAGACCGATCCCGGCCGGAAGATGAACGCCATGTCCGCCGGGCAGCTCAAAAAAACCTATGTTTCCTTCGCCCTTGCCTGCAACGTAAAGTATCTGTTCCTGGATGAGCCTACCAATGGTTTGGACATCCCTTCCAAGGCCCAGTTCCGCAAGGTTATCATGAGCCTCACTTCCGAAGACAGCACTATCGTGATCTCCACCCATCAGGTGAAGGACCTGGAGAACATAATCGACCCCATCGTCATACTTGACAAGAGGGATGTCCTCCTCAACGCATCCATTGCGGAAATCACCGGAAAACTCTACTTCGATTATGGGACCGCGCTCAATCCGGCGTCTCTATATTCCGAGCAACTGCCGGGCGGCTTCATCCAGGTATATCCCAACACCACAGGAGTCGAGAGCAAAGTGAACGTCGAAGCTCTTTTCAACACCGTACACAAGCACAAAGAACTCATAAAAGGAATGTTCAGCCATGAGTAACACATTTGATATCAAGAGGTTCTGGAACTATCTAAAGTACGACCTCGTTTCCGCCGGGAACGATTCAGGGCTGACGCTCGCCATACTCGGCGCCATGCCGGTATTCTTTTACGGAATAATCGAAGCCTTCTCCCTGATCTTCTCCGGCCATGTCACAAACATCGGATTCGCCGGGAAGGTCGGTGCATACGTGCTTGCCATAGGCATAAGCTTGATTTTCTTCCCTGCGAAGCACTACGGCACGCTCACCGACAAGCGCCATGGCTCCAACTGGCTGATGCTTCCTGCATCCCGCCAGGAAAAATGGTTGTCCGTACTTCTCGTCACCTGCGTTGCCGTGCCCCTGTTCCTTCTTGCTGAACTTGCCGCGACAGACGGGCTCTTGAGCTTGATATTCAACGGGACTTACGGCGCCACGGCTTTGAAGGACATCTGCTCGGGAATGGATTCCGTATGGAGTGAGCTCTCGACCGAGGCAGGCCGCATAGCCCTGAGCTGGCCATATGGCCTGTATCTGAGCTGGTGCGAAAACATACTGTTCTTTACGCTTGGATCCCTTTGTTTCAAGAAGAGCAAGGTCGGCAAGACCTTCCTCGCCGCATTCTTGCTCGGAATGGTGGTCACCATGCTCACGACTCTGACCCTTAAGATCTTCGGCCTGCCCACGGAACTGGAACTGTCCGATGTCACTGAAGAAGGATTCATCCGCGGTATCAACATAGTCATATATGCCATCTACTTGGTATATTTCGCGGTGGTCGATGTTCTTATTTACCTTCGGATCAAGACTTTAAAGCATTAGTAACATGGAATTCGATTCTAACAGGCCGATTTATCTTCAGATAGCGGACTCCATTTGCGACAGGGTTCTCTCAGGGGAGCTGAAGGCAGAGGATCGCATTCCTTCCGTGCGGGAGTACGGAGCCTCTATCGGGGTGAACCCGAACACCGTGGCCCGCTCCTACGAGAGGCTCACAGCCCTCGGGGTCATATACCAGCAGAGGGGTATAGGGTTCTTCGTTGCGGTAAAAGCAAAGGATGTGATCTTGAACGAT
>CAJOQW010000044.1 GCA_905236955.1 uncultured Bacteroidales bacterium | reverse complement strand
CTGTCCGAAGTACGGCTCTCCCGCGACGCCGCCGTGGCCCTCAGGACCAAGGAGGACAAGCCGTTGAGGGACAGCCTGGGCAACCAGATAGGAACCAGTGAGAAGATAGATACTCTCTATTTAGGCGGAGATGCCATAACTTACCGCACCATACCCAAATGTGATGTCCCGGAGGGAGTCTTCGCCGCGGCGCAAAGCCGTCTGGCGGACATGCATACCGACCCGGTTCAGGAATATCGCGGCAAGGCGGCAGCGGCAGCCGCACAGGCCGCCGCCCAGCAGAAGGCGGAACTGCAGTCCGGCATGGGAGGGCGCCCGCCGGCACCCGAAAGCACTCAGGCGCAATCGGAGGATTCCGGACGGGAGGAGCCGGAAGAGCCGGCCGATGAAGCGGGGCCGCCGCCTTCGGACAGCCTCTTCAACGGTTCCGATTCCCTTTTGGTGCAGATAGATACGCTCGTATTGGAGCCCAAGCGCGATACGACCGGCATAGGTTTCCTCAAGGCCGTCGGCAACGTGAAGATATACCGCAAGGACATCCAGATAGTATGCGATTCCCTGCGTTACAACGACATCGACTCGGTAGCTCGTTTCTACATAGATCCGGTTGCCTGGAGCGAGGGCCGGCGCCAGTATTTCTCCGACAGTCTCTTCGCCCTTGTAAAGAACCAGAGCGTCGAGAGGGTCAGCATGCAGTCGAACGCATTCGTCATCACCCAGGAGGCCGAGAATCTCTTCGACCAGATAAAAGCCACCGAAGTGATGGCGTACTTCGACACTACGGGCGCCCTGCGGCGTTTCGACGCCCTGGGAGGTGCGTCCGCCATCTTCTTCCTCAAGGAAAAGGAAGAGATCGCCACCGTCAACAAGGTGGAAAGCAAGATGCTGTCGGCCACCTTCAAGGACAATGAACTCAACCAGGTGTTCTATTACGACAGTCCCAAGAACGATGCCTACCCGATTCCGCAGCTGCGCGGGCGCGACCGCGAACTGAAGGGATTCCACTGGTACAAGGAAAGGCAGCCGCAGGGCAGGGAGGACATCACCGACCTCACCCTTCGGCCTTCCCAGAGGGCTGTGTATGAGTCGCGTCCAAAGGCCTCCTTCGACCAGACCGACATCTATTTCCCCGGATACATGAAGGGGGTATATAAGAGTATCGAAGACTCCCGCCGCAGGAGACAAGCTTCGCGGGCGGAGAGCGGGCGGCAGGAAGAGACTGCCGTCCCCGTCCCTGACACCGGTGTCATCGTCCCTGAAACCGGGGTGGTTGCCGAAGAAACCGTAACCGTCCCCGCAGACACCGTCGCCGCGGCCCCGCCTGTACGGGACAGTGTCTCTGTCCGTGAGACTCCGGCGGCAGCGGATACATCCGCCGCTGCCGCGGTCAAGCCGCATGTACCCACGAAGGAAGAGCTTCGGGCGGCCAGGAAGGCGGAACAGGAAAGGATAAGGGCTGAGAAGGAGGCGGCACGGGAGGCCCGTTGGAAGGAACTGGATGAAAGGGATGCCGCCAAGGCCGCGGCGAAGGCTGCGAAGAAGCAGGCAAAGGAACAGGCCAGGATAAAGAAGCTCCTGCAGCGCCAGGCCGTCCAGGACGCCAGGGACCGCAGGAAACTGGAACGCTACGTGGAGCGTTACCGCAAGAAGAAGGCCCGCGAAGACGCCAGGGCGGCCGCGAAGGCGGCCAGGGCTGCTGCGAAAGCGGCTGCAATGTCCGAGAAGGACTCCGGCAAGGAATCCGAACCCGAAGAAACCAACAATACCATAAACAATGGAAACAATACTGAACCGCTTCCTCCGCTACGTGGCGATAGACACCCGGAGTGACGAGGACTCTCAAAGCCAACCTTCGACGGCAAAGCAGCTGGACCTGCTCAAGATGCTCTGTAAAGAGTTGAACGACCTCGGGGTCGAGGCGACTCTCGACGAGTATGGATATGTCATGGGAAAAATCCCTTCGAATGTGGAGGACAAGGTCCCTGCGGTGGGGTTCATCGCCCACGTGGACACTTCTCCCGACGCGTCCGGGAAGGATGTCAAGCCCCAGATAATAGAGGATTATGACGGCGGGGATATCGCCCTCAGGGGCGTGCCCGGGCTGTTCCTGAAGCCTTCGGAATTCCCCGAACTTCTCGACCATAAGGGCGAAACGCTCATAACCACCGACGGCACGACCCTTCTCGGGGCCGACGACAAGGCCGGCGTGGCGGAGATCATGCATGCGGTGCAGTACATCATGACCCATCCGGAGTTCAAGCACGGCCCCCTGCGCATAGGGTTCACTCCCGACGAGGAGATCGGCCGCGGGGTGGTCAAGTTCGATGTCGGGCGCTTCGACGCCGACTATGCCTATACGATGGACGGCGGAGAGAGGGGAGAACTCGAGTTCGAGAATTTCAACGCCGCTTCCGCCAAGATCCACATCCAGGGACGCAACGTTCATCCCGGGTATGCCAAGGGCAAGATGCGCAACGCCATCCTGATCGGGCAGGAACTGAATGCCCTTCTTCCCGCGGACCAGCGTCCCGAGCACACCGAAGGCTACGAGGGGTTCTTCCACATCGTCTCCTTCAAGGGCACCGTCGAAGAAGCCAATTTCGCCTATATCATCCGCGACCACGACCGCGCCAGGTTCGAGGAGAAAAAGGCCGCCATGCAGAAATGCGTCGATTTCATCAACTTCCGCTACGGCGAAGGCACCGCGACGGCTGTCATCAAGGACCAGTACTACAACATGCGCGAGCAGGTGGAACCTCACTACGAGGTGGTGGAGAAGGCCATCAAGGCGATGGAACTCTCGGGCGTAAAGCCGAAGATACAGCCTATCCGCGGCGGCACCGACGGGGCCAACCTCTCGTTCATGGGCCTGCCCTGTCCGAATATCTTCGCAGGAGGCCTTAATTTCCACGGAAAGATGGAGTGGGTACCGCTGGAAAGCATCCAAAGCGCTTCGAACGTAATCCTGAACATCGTCAGGCTGTACGCTATTTCTTCTCCTTCTTCATAATCGCCCACACGGTGTAGGCGACCAGCAGCAGATACGGTAGGATGGCGATGGCCTCGGCCCCGGAGCAGAGCCTGCCGGGAGCCACGGTATTCCATCCGGTCATGAACCAATCTACATCGGCGAACTTGAGTATGGCGCTTACCACGCCCATGAGCGCGCCGCCTGCGATGAAGCCGCTGGCGATGAGTGTGCCCTTGTCGACGCGGGCTGTATTCACTGCGGCGTCCTTGGAACGCGAGCCTACGTACCAGCTTATGGCGCCGCCCACCAGAAGGGGCAGGTTGAGGTCGATGGGGATGAACATCCCTAGGCAGAAAGGAAGGGCGGGAACCTTCAACACGGTGAGCAGGATGGCTATGGCGGCGCCTATCCCATAAAGCAGCCAGGGCGCGCTTCCGCCGTTCATCATCGGCTGGATTACGGCTGCCATGGCGTTTGCCTGGGGCGCGACCAGCGCGCCGTCGCCGGTGAAGCCATAGGTCTTGTTGAGGATGAGCATCACGCCTCCCACGGTGGCGGCCGCCACTATGGTGCCGAGGAACTTCCAGGCTTCCTGCTTTGCCGGGGTCGTGCCTATCCAGTAACCTATCTTGAGGTCGGTAATGAAACCGCCGGCCATCGAAAGGGCGGTGCAGACCACTCCGCCTATGACCATTGCCGCCACCATGCCGGAGTTGCCCTTGAGACCCGCCGCCACCAGTACCAGGGCCGTGATTATCAGGGTCATGATGGTCATGCCGCTGACGGGATTGCTGCCCACGATGGCTATCGCATTGGCGGCCACGGTTGTGAAAAGGAACGATATCACAGCCACTATCAGAAGGCCTATCAGGGCCTGCCAGACGTTGTTCACCACTCCGCCGAAGGCGAAGAATGCGAACACTGCCAGCAGGGCGACGGTGATTCCGAGCACCACGGTGCGCATGGGAAGGTCCCTGTCGGTCCTTTCCTGGACCTCGGCCGGACCTCCCTTCTTGCCGAATTCCTTGCCTGCCAGGCCTACCGCCGACTTGATGACCCCTGCATTCTTGATTATGCTTATGATGCCGGCCATGGCGATGCCGCCTATACCTATATGACGCGCGTATGTCTTGAAGATTGTGTCGGCGCCCATCTGGCGGATGGTCTCGGTGATGCCGCTCCCCATGAAGTCTATCACCTGGCCTCCCCAGAACAGGTTGAAGGCCGGGATGATGACAAGCCAGACAAGGGCGCTGCCCAGGCAGATGATGAAGGCGTATTTCAGACCTATTATATATCCGAGGCCGAGCACCGCCGCTCCGGTGTTGAGTTTCAGCACGACCTTGGCCTTTTCGGCCACCACCGCCCCGATGTGGGTGAAGGTGGTGCTGATGGTTTCGGCCCATGTGCCGAAGGTGGCTATGCAGAAGTCGTAAAGACCGCCGATGAGGCCGCTCACGGCCAGGATCCTGGCGCTCTTGCCCCCTCCTTCGCCGCTGACCAGCACCTGAGTGGTTGCCGTAGCTTCGGGGAAGGGATATTTGCCGTGCATCTCCTTGACGAAATATTTGCGGAAGGGAATCAGGAAGAGTATTCCCAGGACGCCTCCGAGCAGGGACGAGAAGAACATCTGCCAGAAATTCACGTCCAGGCCCAGGATGTAGATGGCCGGGAGGGTGAAGATGGCTCCAGCCACGACCACGCCGCTGCAGGCTCCCACGCTCTGGACGATGACATTCTCGCCTAGAGCGTTCTTGCGGCCCAGCGCCCCGCTGATGCCCACTGCGAGGATGGCGATGGGGATGGCCGCCTCGAACACCTGGCCCACTTTCAGGCCCAGGTATGCGGCTGCGGCGCTGAAAAGAACGGTCATTATAAGACCTAAGGTTATTGAATACGGAGTTACCTCTTTGAATTTCAAATCATTGCCAAGAAGGGGTTCGTATTTTTCCCCGGATTTGAGCTCTCGATGAGCGTTTTCTGGTAGTTTCATCTGCTTCGAATTAGTTCGACGAAAATAGTAAATTTTTTCAAAAATAAATTTGCAGGTATCAAAAAAGTGTGTATCTTTGCAGCCCGTTTGAGAAACGAAGGATTTCGGGAATCGGACGGCAGATCATTGACAATATTGAGAGACACAAAGAGGTAAAGAAGAAAATAGATAGTCTGATATTTAAAATTCGAGTTTTTTCGGGTTGCGAAT
>CAJOQW010000043.1 GCA_905236955.1 uncultured Bacteroidales bacterium | reverse complement strand
GCCCACCTTCAACTGGTCCACCTCCCTCTTGCAGACGGCCTCTTCGGCCTTGAGGGCGATGCAATAGTTGTTGATGAGGTCGCGGATAAGGGCATTGGTGTTGTCCTTCTCGGTAGTCCACTTGCCGGAGTTGATGTTGCGATAGTCGATGCCCTTGAGGGTCTCCGCCGTGAACTTCTTGTCCTTGGCGATGATTTCCACCCCGTAAAGGTCGTTGATGCCCGCGCTCTTCTTGTTCTTGGTAAGGACGGCGAGCCTGCCGAGGAAGTCTGTGCGGAGCTTCTCGGCCTTGCGGTTGAACTCTTCCTCGCGCATTTCGGCGCGGGTCTTCTGCTCTTCCTTGGCCTTGCTCTTGCGGCCTGCCGGCTTGGCGGCCTTGGTATAGAGGGCGGTCTTGATGACAGTGCCGCTCAGGGACGGATTGGCCTTGAGCGAAGCGTCCTTGACATCACCGGCGTTGTCGCCGAAGATGGCCTTGAGGAGTTTCTCCTCGGGGGAGGGGTCGCTTTCACCCTTCGGGGTGATCTTGCCTATCATTATGTCACCGGGCTCGATGTGGGCGCCGATGCGGACGATGCCGTTCTTGTCGAGGTCCTTGGTGGCATCCTCGCTGACATTCGGGATGTCGGAAGTGAGTTCCTCCATGCCGCGCTTGGTGTCGCGGACTTCGGTAAGATACTCATCCACATGGATGGATGTCATGATGTCCCACTTGACCATCTCTTCACTGAGGACGATGGCGTCTTCGTAGTTGTACCCCTTCCAGGGCATGAAGGCTACCATAAGGTTGCGTCCGAGTGCGAGTTCTCCGCCCTGGGTGGCATAACCCTGGGTGAGGACCTGTCCCTTCTCGACGATGTCTCCCTTGCGGACCACCGGAGTGAGGCATACGCAGGTGCTCTGGTTCGTCCTGCGCCAGATCGGAAGCTTGTAAACAGTCTCTTCCGGGCTGAACGAGACGAACTTCTCGTCATCGGTACGGTCGTACTTGATGTGGATCTCGTTTGCGTCCACATAGGTGACTTCGCCCTTGCGCTCGGCGATGAACTGGGTGCGGGAGTCCAAGCAGACCCTTTCCTCTAGGCCTGTGCCCACGATCGGGGCCTGGGGCTTGAGAAGGGGAATGGCCTGACGCATCATGTTCGCTCCCATGAGTGCGCGGTGGGCGTCGTCATGCTCGAGGAACGGGATGAGCGAAGCGGCCACTGACGCCATCTGGTTGGGGGCGACGTCCATGTAGTTGACTTCTTCCTTGCCTACCACGGGGAAATCGGCCTCGAGACGGCACTGGATACGGTCTTCGGTGATGCTGCCGTCATCCTGCATGTGCACCTTGGCGAGGCTGACATACTTGTTCTCCTCTTCTTCGGCGGTCATGTAGTGCGTGCCGGCAGCGGAGAGGTCCACGCGTCCGTCCTTCACGTCGCGATACGGGGTCTCGATGAAGCCGAGGCCGTCGATGCGGGCATATACGCAGAGGCTGCTTATAAGACCGATGTTCGGTCCTTCAGGGCTTTCGATAGGGCAGAGGCGGCCATAGTGGGTGTAGTGCACGTCGCGGACCTCGAAGCCCGCGCGTTCGCGGCTGAGACCGCCGGGGCCGAGGGCGCTCAGACGCCTCTTGTGGGTTATTTCCGCAAGGGGGTTGGTCTGGTCCATGAACTGGCTCAGCTGGCTGGTGCCGAAGAAGGAATTGATGACGCTTGAGAGCGTCTTGGCGTTGATGAGGTCGATGGGGTTGAACTGTTCGCTGTCGCGGATGTTCATGCGCTCGCGGATGGTGCGTGCCATACGCGCCAGACCTACGCTGAACTGGTTCGCCAGCTGTTCGCCAACGGTGCGGACACGCCTGTTGGACAGGTGGTCGATGTCGTCAACCGTCGCCTTGCTGTTGATGAGGCGGACCAGGTATTTTATGATCTCCACCATGTCGTTCTGGGTGAGTACGCGGGTGGTGGGATCGGTGTCCAGACCTAGCTTGCGGTTCAGGCGGAAACGGCCGACCTCGCCGAGGTCGTAGCGCTTTTCGCTGAAGAACAGCTTGTCTATGACGTCCCTTGCGGTACTCTCATCGGGCGGTTCACTGTTGCGGAGCTGTTTGTAGATATAGTTTACAGCTTCTATCTCAGTGTTGGTGGGATCTTTCTGCAGGGTGTTGAAGATGATGGCGTATTCGTTGGTGGAAGCCTCATCCTTCTGGACCAGGATGCTCTTCACGTCGGTGTCGAGTATCGCGGCAAGCGTGTCGTCATCCAGGACGGCGTCCCTCTCCACGATGGGGAGAGTACGCTCGATGGGGATGATTTCGCCGGTATCCTCGTCCTCGAAGTCCTCGACCCATGTCTTGAGGACCTTTGCGGCGAGTTTGCGGCCTTTGTTGGCGGCAAGGCTCTTCTTGTTCACCGGCACTTCGTCGGCCAGGCCGAAGATGTCGATTATGTCCTTGTCGGAATTGAACCCGATGGCCCTGAGAAGGGTGGTCACGGGAAGTTTCTTCTTGCGGTCGATGTACGCATACATGACATTGTTGATGTCGGTTGCGAACTCGATCCAGGACCCTTTGAACGGAATTATCCTCGCGGAATAAAGCTTGGTTCCGTTGGCGTGCATGCTCTGGTCGAAGAAGACGCCCGGGGACCTGTGCAGCTGGGAGACGATGATGCGCTCGGAGCCGTTGATTACGAATGTGCCGGCAGGGGTCATGTAGGG
>CAJOQW010000042.1 GCA_905236955.1 uncultured Bacteroidales bacterium | reverse complement strand
CCGCGTCGATCGCCACGTTGCCTCCGCCTACCACGACGACTTTGCCGGAAACCTTCCGGCTGCCCGTGTTGGCTTCGCGAAGGAAATCGATAGCCGTAGTGGTTCCGGGGATGGTTTCGCCGGGTATTCCGGGAAGGCGTCCTCCCTGGCAGCCGATGGCTGCGTAAAAGCCTTTGTACCCTTTGTCGCGGAGCTGCTGGATGGTGATGTCCCTGCCCACTTCCACGCCGCAGCGGATTTCGACGCCTATTTCGCGCATGATGTCGATTTCGGCATCCAGCACTTCCTTCTCCAGTTTATAGGACGGGATGCCGTAGCGGAGCATGCCGCCGGGCTTTTCGTTGCGTTCGAAGACCGTGGGCTTGTAGCCCATCGTGGCCAGATAGTATGCGCAGCTGAGTCCCGCGGGACCGGCGCCGATGATCGCGATTTTCTCTTCCCAACGATCCTGGATGTTGGAGCAGATGTTGACCTCTGGGACGAAGCGGTGTTCGGCGTCGAGGTCCTGCGCGGCGATGAACTTCTTGACGGCGTCGATGGCCACCGGATTGTCTATGGTGCCGCGGGTGCAGGCATCTTCGCAGCGGCGGTTGCAGATACGTCCGCATACGGCGGGGAACGGGTTCTCGCGTTTGATGAGCTCCAGGGCTTCGCGGTACTTGCCCTCGGAGGCTTTCTTCAGATAGCCTTGTACGGCTATGTGCGCCGGACAGGCGGTCTTGCACGGGGAAGTGCCTGTAGGATAGCAGTTTATGCGGTTGCGGTCTCGATAGTCCTCGTTCCACTTGTGCGGGCCCCATTTCGAAGCGTCGGGAAGTTCCTGTTCCGGGTAGGTCTGCGGACCGCTCTTGGTGCAGAGCTTCTGCCCCAGCTTCACGGCTCCAGCCGGGCAGTATTCGACGCATCTGCCGCAGGCGACGCATTTCTTCGGATCAACTTCCGCAACATAGGCGCTGCGGGAAAGATTTGGCGTATTGAACAGCTGCGACGTACGCAGGGCATTGCAGATCTTTACGTTGCAGTTGCAGATGGCGAAAATCTTGCCTTCCCCGTCGATATTGGTTATCTGGTGCACGAAGCCATGGTCTTCGGCTTTCTTGAGTATGGCCAGGGCCTCTTCATACGTGATGTAATGTCCGCGTCCCGTCTCGGCCAGATAGTCCGCCATGTCGCCAACCCCTATGCACCAGTCGCGATAGTCGTCGGCGCAACCCTCGTCGAGTTTCTTGCGGCCGTAGCGGCAAGAACAGATCCCCACTCCGAGGTGCCCCTCATAGCGTTTGAGCCAGTACGATATGTGTTCTATGTCCACCGATTGGTTTTCCATGCTTATGGCCTTCTCCACCGGAATGACGTGCATTCCGATGCCCGAGCCGCCCATGGGAACCATCGGGGTTATCTTCTCGAGCGGCAGGAAGGTCATGCGCTCGAAGAACATGGCGAGTTCGGGATGGCGGTCCATCAACTCCGTATTCATATTGGTATATTCGGCGCTGCCGGGGACGAACATGGGCACCCAGTAAACGCGGTCTTCGCGATTGTAGGTAGTCCCCGGAATCGGGCCGTCCTTGGTGTATTTGTCGCCGTAATCATATTCCAACATGCCGAAGTACGCTATCTTGTCCAGAAGGGCGTCGAACTCTTCGTCTGTCTGGGCGTAGTGCTTTTTGCGGTTCCACTCAACCAGTTCGGTGTATGGGTGGTGCTCCCGAACGGTGAAGGCCTTCTTGGAAATGACATCCAGAAGCAGGTCGAGCGAGGCCTCCCTTGTCTTTTCGTCCATCTCGTCTTCGAAAATGCAGGCGAGACCCCAGTATTCCGGGGCTTCCGTAGTCATCTTGATCTTTCCGGGGATACGGTCGGTGATCTTGCGGATGAGTTTTATCAGCTTGGGGTTGGGATTTTCGTCCCCGTAGTGTTTAGGGACGAATTTCTTGGATATCTCAGGCATAATTTTGCGGTTTGGTTATAGTTTTTGTTCTTCTACCTTCTGCTCGAGCCATTGCGCGAACTTCCCGACTCCTTCTCCCGTTTTGGCGCATATGGGTATGATTTGGGCCTTGGGGTTGCGCAGGTGCACGTACTCTTCGCATTTGTCCATGTCGAAGTCGAAATAGGGCATTACGTCAATCTTGTTGACGAGGACCAGGTCGCAGACCGAGAACATGAGCGGGTATTTGAGAGGCTTGTCATGCCCTTCGGGCACGGAAAGTATCATGGCGTTGGCGCTGCTGCCGGTGTCGAATTCGGCAGGGCATACCAGATTACCCACATTTTCGAGAATCACCAGGTCGGTGCCTCCCAGTTCAAGGTTGTCGAGTCCCTGACGCGTCATTTCGGCATCCAGATGGCACATCCCTCCGGTATGCAGCTGGATAGACTGGATACCGGTCCCTTCCTTGATCTTGACTGCGTCCACATCACTGTCGATATCGGCCTCCATCACGGCGATGTTCATCTTGTCTTTCAACAAGTTGATGGTCCGGATGAGGGTGGTGGTCTTTCCGCTCCCCGGGGATGACATGAGGTTCAGCAGGAATACTCCGCGTTCTTTGAGTTCCCGTCGCAGCAGAGCGGCATCCTTGTCATTGTCGGCGAATACGCTTTTCTTGATTTCAATGACTCTGGTATCGTCCATGTCGTCGGGAAACTATTCGATCAGGCTGAGTATTGTCTTGAGCGGGTTGAGCAGGCCGGCGGTGTCGTCGAGGGAAGGGGAGCTGTCCCCTTGTGACGCAGCCAGTTTTTGAACGGCAGGGACAGCTGCAAAAGAACAGAGCGCTTTTGTGAAACCTGCCGAGGCGGATTCGCTTATCAGGTTTCCGGATCCGTTCACTAGCCCCTTGGCGAAGTTGGTAGCATAATCCGAATCGGCTCCCGCCTCTTTGAGATCCTGGATATTCTTCGCAATCACACTGAGATTCTGGAGATTGGAAGAATTGAAGATATTGGATAGGTCGCCGCTTTTGATGGCGGTGTAGATTGCGCTGACGGCTTTCCCTACAAGTTTCCCGGCTGCGATGGCGGCAGTGGACTTGAACAGGGTTGCGCAGGATGCTGTGAGCGTGACGGCGGCAATCGCTGCCACAAGAAGGGATGCTTTCCTTTTCATATTCTAATGGTTTTTTGTTGTCGGAAGACGGACAGAATAATGATAGTTGCGGAGGGAAAACAAAACTGGGGCGACCGCCGGTCACCCCAAGTATAATGCCCCCTGACTTTATGCCATGATGGCTCCAACGAGACCGAGGATGGCGTAGAATTCCGGAAGGGCGGCGTAGATGAGGGTGTTTGCGAAGACGTTGTGTCCCTGGCTGATACCCACGATGCCGTTCGCACAAACCTGGCCCTGGCGGATAGCGGAGAGCAGGCAGACAAGGCCTACGAACAGGCCGATGCCGAAGGTCTTCACGCCGAGGGCGGGGTTGGCGTTGAACTTGCCCATCATGATTAGGAAGGCTACGAAGCCGTAGATACCCTGGGTCGCGGGGACGGCGGACAGCACCATGTAGTTGCCCGAGCCTTCAGGCCTTTTCTTGAGTGCACCCTCGGCCGCATTGCCTGCTATCGTAGTGCCATAAGCGCTGCCTATGCCTGCGAGTGAAAGAACGGCGCCGAGTCCGAGGTAACCTAAGATCTGAATGAATTCTGGTGACATGATTTATTGAAATTTAATTGTTTGTTGTTTCTTTTGAAAGAGGGGAATAAGTTCGGCCGAGCCCCTCATACCCGGCATTCTTGAAGAACTCGAGGAAGTTCAGGCGGAGCGGGTGCACGAAAGCGCTCAGCCCCGACATGGCAATATTGAGGACATGCCCTACAACGAGGAGCAGGATGAAGAATACCCAGCCGAAGCCCCCGTCCCCGCGTACCATTACGGCCAGGTCGTTGAAGGCTCCTCCCAGGAGGCTCCCTGCGAGGGCCAGGGCATAAAGGCGTAGATAGCTGAGGACGTCGGAAAGGAGGCCGGTGGCTGTGTTGTATGTTTCCCACAGGCCGTTTCCGAAATTGATCAGGGGATTTTTGTGCAGGTCGCGGAGGAAGAATATGCAAAGTGCGGAAACGATACCTACCACGATGATGGCTATCTTGGTGATTCCGGCGTCGAACACCTTCAGCAGGGCAAGTACCCCGACCGTGACGCCCCCGACAATGAGGAGGGTCCATCCCCATACTCCCAGGCTCTTCATGAAGCCGTGGTTGCGTGTGGCGACGACGGCCTTGGTGATTTGTGCCAAGGAGATGTGCAGAACGCCGCAGGCGAGGGCCAGGATCATGTTCCAATCGTATTCTCCCATTCCCGGCACGACGCATTTGCTGTCGGAAGGCATCATGATGCGGTCGAGTCCGAGGGACTGTATGAAACCCCACTTGCTGATGTCCATGCTGAAGAAACTGTGGAAGAAGAAGCCAACAACTACCGTTGCGCCGCCGAGGATAAGTGCCAGCGGTGCGATCTTTCCCAGTTTTTTGCGCAGGAGTATCCCCAGCAGGATAATGACCAGGCCGTAGCCGGCGTCCCCCATGCAGAATGCGAAGAACAGCGTAAAGAATATGCTGATGAAGGGAGTAGGGTCGAACCCGTCGTAGCCGGGACGTCCGTACATATCGGTGAGCATCTCGAAGAGCCCTACGAACGGTTTGTTCTTGAGCCTGATGGGAGGATTGTCCTCGACCCTGGCGCTGTCTTTCAGCCATACCATGGGAAGTTCCTCGAAGCGTTTTTCGAGTTCTGCGGTGTCTTCCTCGGGCACGAAGCCTTCGAATACGGAAAGATTGTCTTCCGCGGCACTTTCGCTTGAAAGCGAGGCCAGGTACCGCGAGAGTTCTTCCTGCTTTGCGGCAAGGGAGGCCCTCAGGGCAGGAAGTTCGGACCTGCGGTCCCCGAGTGTCTTGCGGTAAACGGCTATCTGTCTTTCCCGTTCTTCGATGCCGGCCCTGGCTTCGGCTTCGGTCTGTGCCGGAGCGGGGAGTTCCTTGAGGGGGAAGTCTCCCGGGTCGCCTGCCAGTACGAACCATATGCGGCCGTCCTTCTCGGTGACCTTCTGTATGGCATGTTCATTTTCCCATTCGGGGAGATATTTCCTGGCCTCCACCTTGTAGAAATGGAGGGTCACGCCAATCTCGTCGAGTTTCGCACGGTCCCAGCTACCCCAGGGCTTGATATCATCGAATTCCCTGAGCTTGGATACCAGTCCCTGCTCCATTTCCCGCAGACATGCGTCACTGCCAGAAACGATATCCTTTATTTCGGCCTTTGACCGTTCTATCTCTTCCAGAAGGTCCATCGACCGGTCATCGACCGGTTTCCCGGAACGGGTGATATCGACGACTCCGAGTTCCTGAAGGCTCTCGAGAAAATCTTCCTTCTCCCTGGAAAGGAGGATGAAGGAGTATTTTGACATCCTGTCTATCATGATCCTTCCTCCTCTTCCGCGGCATGGCGGTTCTTGACTATCTTGGAAGACGCCTTGCTGAGGTTTTCTTCATCTTCCATGTAGCGTTTGATCTTGCGGATGGCCTCCTGGTAGCCGGGAATCTGCACCTT
>CAJOQW010000041.1 GCA_905236955.1 uncultured Bacteroidales bacterium | reverse complement strand
TATTTTTCGTAGTGGGTAGGAGAATCGAACTCCTATTGCAGGAATGAAAATCCTGAGTACTGACCGTTATACGAACCCACCTTTTCCGATAAGGGTTGCAAAGGTATGAATATTTTCCGATTTCTCAAATTATTTTTTTGCTTTATCTTCATTTGTCCACTCCCAGGAGTAGAGAAGTGATTCCACTTGGCGCAGATACTGCCTCTTGTCATACTTGGGAGCATAGAGGAAAGCCTCGGTGACTATGACCTCCGAACCGTCCTTGCTGTAGAAAGCCTGCGAGACGAAGGGCCCAGCCATGAAATCGTTCTGGACCTCCCACCAGCCGCGCACCTGGGCGAAGTCCCTTCCCTGGTACTTCAGATACTCGATATAAGGTGCGGGAACCTCGCCGGTGGTCATGTAGGTGTTTTCGAACATGCCCGGCACATTGGCCTTGAGGATGGCGTTCCTTTGCGCCACAATCTTCTCGAGGGTGAAAGGATCGGCTCCTGCCGGATACTTGTAGATGAGTACGCCCTGGTTGGTATATTGCTTCTCGTCGGCCACCCATACGAAATCGGCGGTTTTCTTCTTGAGGCTGTATCCCATGGGGAAATGCGGGGACCCTCCGAACAACGGGGCTATCTGGCCGGCTATGCTCCTTTCTTCATAGTGCATGGTGTTGGAGATGACCCTGTCCCGCTCCGCCTGCTCGATGTATGCCACCATGTTCTTGCCGCTTTCCTTAAGATAGCCAAGGGCCTCTTCACCGGTGTGCGCAGCAACGTACACGAGGCATTGCGGGGTGGCCCAGCGGTCTTTGAGGTATTTTACCCCGGTGTCGGCCGCCTGCGGGTCGATGTCGAAATAGACTATGTTGCGGTGTACCTTGAAAAGATTCGCGAAATCGTTCGGGATGATGTTGACAAGGGTGTATAGCGGCTCCCGTACGGGAAGCCAGGGGCAGTCGGCGGCCAGGATCTCACGGGTGGAATTACCGAGAGCGCCTTCCCAGTCGGCTTTGGTCATCACTACGATGACTTCGCCGGCCTTGCCGCTTACGTTCGGAAGGAGTGCGGCCTTGCGGTTGCCGCAGGAAACGAGCGCAAGCGCTGCTAAAACGAGTGCTGAAATCTTTTTCATATACTATCTTATTAAACGTCCGATATCATTGCCGAAGGCCAGTATCATAAGAGCCATCAGCAGGAACATGCCTACCCACTGGGCGGCTATCATGAAGCGGTCGCTGGGCTTGCGCCCGGACAGCAGTTCGTAGATGGTGAACAGGATATGTCCCCCGTCCAGGCCTGGGATTGGCAGAAGGTTCATCACGCCCAGCATGACGCTTAGAAGTGCCAGTATGTACATGAACTGGTACCAGTCCCATGAAGACGGGAATACCTGTCCTATAGCTATGAAACTGCCTACCGACTTGTATGCCCCCGTGCTCGGGTTCGCCAGCAGGCGCAGGTCTTCCAGGTAGCCCTTGAGCATCTCCCCGGTGAGCTTGACTCCTGCAGGAATGGCCTCCAGAACATTGTAGTGCCTGGTGACGACGGAAGGGGACCGCATGTACACCCCGATGCGTCCGGCACTGTCCACCTGTACCGGAACGGAAAGGGTGTCGGCCGCGCGGACGACCGAGGCTTCGGCCTCCTGACCCGCCAGTGCGGCGAGCACCTTTCGGGAGTCTTGCAGGTAAGTGACCTCCTCGCCGTTGAAGGCTATCACCCTGTCCCCGTTCTTCAGACTCGTATTCGGGCTGCCGGCAGCCACGGAATCTATGACGAACGGTATGGCCAGGTCGAACATGGTGTCGGAGTTGAGGACGCGGTCCACCATGTTCCTGTCCAGGTAGATGGTGACGGTATCCCCGTCGCGAAGGACTTTCGCGGTATTTGCCCCGCGCCGCGCGATGTCGGCTTGCAACATCCCGAAGTTGTCGGGTTTGTAGTCGTCCAGGGAAAGGATTTCGTCACCCGTGCGGAAGCCCATCTCCCGGGCCAGTTCGTTGGGGTAGATCTTGGATCCCTCGTTGCCTATGTAACTCTGGCCCCAGATGGCCATTATGGTGATATAGACCAGTATCGCGAAGATGAAGTTGTACAAGACTCCGCCCGACATCACCAGCAGCCGCTGCCAGGGATTGTGGGTGCGGAACTCCCATGGCTTGGGCTCCTGCTTCATCTGTTCGGTGTCCATGCTCTCGTCGATCATTCCGGCTATCTTGCAATAGCCGCCCAGGGGAAGCCAGCCTATGCCATATTCCGTTTCTTTGTCGAGAGCCTTTGGGAAAAGCCGGGTGAACCAGCGGGAACGCTTGGAACTGAAAAGGAATTTCCCGCCGACGTCGAAGAAGAGGAAGAACTTATCCACCCTGATATGGAAGAGCTTGGCGAAGGTGTAGTGCCCCAGCTCATGGAAGACGATAAGTATGGAAAGTGCAAGTATTACTTGCAGTATCTTCATCAAAACTACCATTTTACAGTATCTCTCGCGCCCGGGCGGCAGCTTCTTCGTTCGTGGAGAAGATGCACTCGAGTGTTGGAGATGCTGCAAAATCCAAGCCATCCAGGCTTGCTTCGACTATCCTGGGGATGTCGAAATAGGATATACGGCCGTGCAGGTAGGCCTCGACCGCGACTTCGTTCGCCGCGTTGAGGGCGCAAGGTACGTTGCCCCCGCGCCTCAGGGCCTCGTATGCCAGGGCTAGGCAGGGGAATTTGTCGAGGTCGGGCTTCTCGAAAGAGAGTTTCCCGAGCTCCGCGAGGTCGAGCTTCTTGTTGCCCACGGTGATCCGGGACGGGAAAGCCAGGGCGAAGCCTATGGGCTGGCGCATGTCGGGACATCCGAGTTGGGCGATGACCGCGCCGTCCGTGAATTCGACCATGGAGTGTATGATGCTTTCGGGATGTACGAGCACATTTATGTTCTCGGGCTGTATGTCGAAGAGCCATCGGGCCTCCATCACCTCGAACCCCTTGTTCATCATGGTGGCGGAGTCGATGGTGACCTTGGCGCCCATGTTCCAGTTGGGATGCTTGAGGGCCTGCGCGGCGGTGGCTTCGGCCATCTTCTCGCGCGGCCATGTGCGGAACGGACCTCCCGATGCTGTGAGATGGATTTTCACCGCCTCGTTGCCCTGGGCGGCGAGAAGGCATTGGAAGATGGCAGAATGCTCGGAATCGACCGGAAGGATCACCCCGTTGTTGGCCCGCATGGCCGAGGTGACAAGTGAACCGGCTGCGACAAGGGTTTCCTTGTTGGCCAGGGCCACTATCTTTCCGGCCTCGAGGGCTGCAAGGGTGGGCCTGAGCCCTGCGAAACCAACCATGGCCCCGACGACTATGTCGACGTTGTCCGCGGCCGCGAGGGAGCACAGGCTGTCGGTGCCGGTGAATACCTTTATGCCTTTGGGCTGGAGGGTGTCCGCCAAGCCACGATATTTATTCCCGTCGCAGATTACCACTGAGCCGGCGTCGAATTCGACCGCCTGGCGGGCCAGCAGGTCGGAATTGCTGCCGGCCGAAAGCATAACCACCTCGAAGAGGTCGGGATGCTGCCTGATGACGTCCAGCGTCTGGGTGCCTATCGATCCGGTTGAACCGAGTATGGCGATGCGTCTTCTTCCTTCCATTCCGTACTAGAAACTGCAATATTTTGCCGGGTCCACAGGTTCTCCGTTGTACCAAAGTTCGAAATGCAGGTGGTTGCCGCCGGTGAGGCTGATGTTGCCGGTGCTGCCCACCATCGCTATCGGGGAGCCGGCCTTTACTTTGTCCCCGGCTTTGCGGAGGTTCTGCTCGTTACGCTTGTAGCAGGAGATGATGTTCCCTGCGTGCTGGATGATGATGGAGTAGCCTGCGTCGTCCGTCCAGCCTGCGGAGACCACCGTCCCGTCAAGTACCGCGCTTACCACCGACTTCGCGGGTGCGGTGATGTCCACACCCGGGTGGATGACCATGTCGAAACCGTTCGAGATAGTGCCTTTCAGCGGGGTGAAGAAGTGCATTCCCTCGATGGGAAGCACCCTGTCTCCGTCTTTCTTAAGGCCGAATTTCTCCTCGCTGGCCACCGTGCTCCTCAGGATGGAGTCCCTCCTGGCCATTTCTTTCCCGGAAAGCTCTTCCAGGAACCGGGGGGTGTTTGAGATGATGCTGTCCTGGCCTTCCAGGCCTTCTTCCCCGGAAAGGACCCTGGAAAGATTCTGGGCGTAGAGGGTCCAGCGGAGCATCTCGTTCTCGAGGGAATCTATCTTGATGGAATTGGCTATGGCGTTGCGCTTGAAATGGGCGTCGGGATAGCCCGGGATGGTGGTCTTGAGGGGAGTCAGCGAGACTATGGCAAAATAGATCCCGAAAAGGACCACGACGGCGGTGACGGCCATGACTATGGCCCCCAGCCTCGAGAAACGCCAGATGTTGATTTTCTTGTGGGTGGCGTCTTCGGTTAGGGTCAGCCTGTACAGGGTTTTCTGTTTTTTCGCCATAATTTATTAACTTTGCAAGTTGGAATGGACAGGACTGTCGGCATAGACTATGGCAGAGCGCGTACGGGAGTGGCTGTGAGCGATCCTCTCGCGGTGTTTGCCTCGCCTAAGGAGACAGTGCCGTCTGCAAAGATAATAGATTATCTGCAAAAATTCGCCGCCTGCGAGAAGGTAGTTCGTTTCGTGGTGGGCTATCCGGTGAACCTGGACGGCCGCCCGGCGGAAGCCCAGGCCGATGTGGACAAGTTCCTGAAAGAACTGGGGAAGGCTTTCCCCGATGTCCCGGTGGTGTTGGAAGACGAACGCTTCACCAGCGTCCTGGCACACAGGGCCATGATCGACGGCGGCATGAAGAAGGGCGACCGCCGGAAGAAAGAGAATGTGGACAAGATAAGCGCGGCCATCATACTGCAGGGATATCTGGACAGAATGAACAGGAAATGATCAGACCGATTTACGTGTACGGCTCGAAGGTCCTGCGGGAGATAGCAAAACCCGCCGACCTGGGCAAGGTAGAAGAAATAAGGCAGCTCGTCGGCGACCTCTGGGAGACCCTGGCCGCCTCCGACGGATGCGGCCTCGCCGCGCCCCAGATAGGGGAGAGTGTGCGGGTAGTGGTCGTGAACGGCGATGTCATGTCCGATGTGTATCCTTATCTCAAGGGTTTCAAGCGCACCTTTGTGAATCCTGTCATACTTGAAAGCAGCGAAGAGACAGCGACTTACAACGAAGGCTGCCTGAGCGTGCCGGGCGTGTACTGCGACGTCGTCCGTCCCAGGAAGATCAAGGTGGAGTATTACGACGGGGACCTGGAAAAGAAGGTGGAGGAATTCGACAATTTCGCCGCCAGGATGGTGGAGCACGAGTTCAGCCATCTCGACGGAGTGCTTTTCACCGACCTCGTCGCGCCCATCCGCCGCAAGCTGGTGGCGAAGAAACTCCAGAAGATTTCCGCCGGAAGGACCCCGGCGGCTTACAAGACCAAACTAGTTAAATAATACTCAAACCATGGGCGCTTTTCATGCATACGACATCCGCGGGATCTACGGGGTGGATTTCGACAAGGACACAGCCTACAAGGTGGGATATTTCCTGCCCGGACTCCTCGGGGCCGACAAGGTCCTGGTGGGACGCGACTGCAGGGTCTCTTCAAAGGAGATCCATGACTGTCTCATCGAAGGTATAACGGACGCCGGGGCCGACGTCGACGATATCGGCCTGAGCAGCACTCCCCTCGTGTATTTCGGGACCGCCAACTACGGGTACAAGGCTTCCGTGCAGATAACCGCATCGCACAATCCTCCCGAGTACAACGGCATGAAGGTGTCCCGCGAGAACGCCCTTCCGGTTGGCCTGGACACGGGCCTGGGCCAGATAAAGCAGTGGATAGACGAAGGCCGTCCCACCCCTGCCGCCGCGAAGAAAGGCAGCGTGAAGGAAATAGACATAAAGCCCGATTACATCGCTTTCCTCCGCAGGTTCAAGGGTGATTACGGCAACCTCAAGATCGCTTTCGACCTGTCCAACGGCATGGCCACCCTTTTTGCCAAGGAGATATTCGGCGGCGAGGATGCATCGTGGCTGTTCGATGACATGGACGGGCGTTTCCCCAACCATGAGCCTAATCCGCTCATCCCCAAGAATGTAGAGCCCCTCAAGAAGATGGTCGCCGATACGGGCGCCGACGTGGGCGTCATTTACGACGGCGACGCCGACAGGGTGATGTTCGTCGACGACAAGGCCCGCTTCGTCGCCCCCGACCTCGTGATAGCCATGATGGCCCTTTATTTCTGTGACGAGAGGGGCGAGAAGAATCCCCGTGTACTTCAGGAAATACGCTCCAGCAAGGCCGTGGGCGAGTTCCTTCAGCAGAATTACGGCGCCGATGTGCACACATGGCGCGTGGGCAGGGCGTTCGCCGCACCCAAGCTCCGCGAGATAGACGGCCTGTGGGGCGGAGAACTCGCCGGCCATTATTATTTCAAGGATTTCTTCTATTCCGACAGCGGCATGCTCTCGAGCATCATAGTCCTTCGCATCGTTTCCGCCCTGAAGAAGAAGGGCATAGCCCTCAGCGAAGAGATAGACCTCCTTACCGGCTACCAGAACTCGGGCGAGATCAATTTCAGGGTGGAGGACAAGAAAGGCGCCATGGAGGCCGTAAAGGCCCGTTTCGAGGCCGGTGAAAAACCGGAGAAGGTCATGGATTTCGACGGCTACCGCCTGGAATTCCCCAAGTGGTGGTTCAACATCCGTCCTTCCAATACGGAACCCTATCTGCGTTTCATCTGCGAGGCCACGACCGGCGACCTTCTCAGGCAGAAGATAGCCGAGGCCACCGAAGTCATTGTCGGACAGTTCGGAGGAACAAGAGCTTAGAGGGGACAGGGAATTGGGTCTGACGGCATTGCTTTTCACTGGGGTCTCCCTCTTTCTGGGAGCCAACGGGATAGAGATCAGCTATCCCGAGATCGAACCGGCGCGTCCCATCGAATATGTTTCGGTGCTGGAAGCCCGCCCCGAGGTAGTCGAAGGATATTGGTCTGGGGTCGATCTCAACCCCTACCATATACCCGTCGAAGAAATCGCTGAGCGTACGCTCATCCGTCTCGGGGACAGCCTCTGCTTCCCGTATGCCCGCAGGATATTCTCACACTATGGCATGAGGCACAGCCGTTTCCACGAAGGGGTTGACATCCCACTCCATCCGGGGACTGAAGTGCACGCGGCCTTTGCGGGAGTGGTGCGCATGTCCATCTACCACAGGGGCTATGGCAACATAGTCATCATCCGCCATCCCAATGGCCTTGAAACCGCCTATGCCCACATGTCCAAGCGCAATGTCTATCCCGGCGACGAGGTGAAGGCGGGCGATGTCATCGGCCTGAGCGGATCGACAGGCCGCTCGACAGGTCCCCACCTGCATTTCGAAACCACTTATTGCGGGCGTCATTTCGACCCCGAACTCATCATCGATTGCGAAAACGGCACGCTGCGCAAGACTTCCTTCATCCTGCGCCGCGACAATCTGAGATAACAATGAAGAAATTTTTCCTTGCCATTGCGGCAGTCCTGGCATGTACCGTGCTGGGTGCACAGACTTATAACTATACCGAGGCTTCCGACCTCACGCTTACGGGCCGCCTTTTCACCAACACTTCCAATCCCTACCATAGGATCGATACGGTTGCATACAAAGGTTTCAACCGGACGGAAAACACCCTGGTCCGCATGTCTTCGGGCATAGCTGTGGCCTTCCGTACCGATTCCCCCTCGATAACCGTGCTCACGGAGTATGGCGACTACAGCTTCTCGGTATATAACGGGTGCCGTCTGGCGTATATGGGCTACGACCTGTACATAAGGGAAAACGGGGAATGGAAGTGGGCAGCGGCGGCTGTCGCCCGCAACGAGGACGACCGTGACAAGCCCGTCACCCTGATTTCCGACCTTCCCGCAGGCAGCCACGACTGCCTGATGTACCTGCCTATCTGCAGCGAGGAGTATTCCGTAAAGGTCGGGGTCGAGGATGGATATCACCTGGAAGCCCTCCCGAATCCCTTCCGCCACAGGGTAGGAGTATTCGGTTCCAGTTTCACCCACGGCATTTCCACCTCAAGGGCGGGAATGACATGGCCAGCGATCCTCGCGAGGGAAACTGGCATTCAGATGCTAAGCCTTGGCTGCAACGGCAACAGCAAGCTTCAGGACGCATTTGCCAACGCCTTCGCCGACGCCGAGGTGGACGCATTCATCTTCGACGCCTTCTCCAATCCTTCGATAGAGCAGATCCAGGAGCGTCTCTTCCCATTCATCGAGAAGCTCCAGGCCGCCCATCCAGGCATCCCGCTCATCTTCCTTCAAACCATCTACCGCGAGAACCGCAACTTCAATACCCGTCAGGACAAGCTCGAGGGAGACAGGATAGCCTTCGTGGCCCCGCTGATGAAGGAAGCCTGCAGGAAATACAAGGACGTGTATTTCCTCACCGTCACCGACGCCGCGGACGAACATTTCTCCACAACTGTTGACGGCATTCATCCAGGGGCGTATGGCTATTGGGTATGGGCCCAGTCTATCAAGAAGCCCGTCCTCAGGATCCTGAAGAAGTACGGGGTAAGATAGCCCGGTGGTGGAGCATGTTGTATTAGGGGAGCGCGACGCCGGTTTCTGCCTGGTCCAGCCGGTGGATGCCCATGACGCCGCCATTCTTGAGAACGAGTATTCCCACATTGCAGAAGCCTGTCCGGGAGAGAAGATCCTGCTGGCAGCCCTCAAGGTGGATGACTGGAACGGGGACCTGAGTCCATGGAAGGCCGATCCCGTATCGCTGCGCTTCAAATTCTCGGGCAATGCGGCAAAGACTCTGGATCATATCCTGAAAGAATTCCTGCCGATGCTGAAGAGGGACTATCTGTCATCTCCCGACAAAGTTCAGCTCATCATAGGCGGGTATTCCCTTGCCGGGCTCTTCGCCCTTTGGGCCTCATACAATACGGATGCCTTCGCCGCCTGTGCGGCCGTTTCCCCGTCGCTCTGGTTCCCCGGATGGATGGATTATGCTGCCGCATCCCAGGTAAGGACCGGAGCTGTGTATCTGAGCCTTGGCGATAAGGAAGAAAAGGTGAAACACCCCGTAATGCGCACCGTCGGGGATTGTATCCGGCGGCAGAAGGGGCTTCTGGAGGGTATTCCTTCTGTGCTTGAATGGAATCCGGGCACCCATTTCACCGACCCGGCCCTGCGTACGGCGAAGGGTTTTGCGTGGTGCGTGGATACAAAAAGCACCTGCAAAACTTGCAAGTGCTTGATAATAAATGCGCCCCTTGAAGGACTTGAACCTACGACCCCCTGATTAACAGTCAGATGCTCTAACCAACTGAGCTAAAGAGGCATTTTG
>CAJOQW010000040.1 GCA_905236955.1 uncultured Bacteroidales bacterium | reverse complement strand
TTCCGCGTCCGCAACAAGAAGGAGACCCGCTACTGCTACAGCCCCGAAGAGAAGGAAGCCGCCATCCGGCGCCTGAAGACCGGCGTGGAAATCACCCGTTTCAAAGGCCTCGGTGAAATCTCTTCCGACGAATTCAAGGACTTCATCGGCGAAGGGATGCGGCTCGACGGCGTCAAGCTCGCCGACGAGGAATCCATCTCCGAAATCATGGAGTTCTACATGGGCGACAATACGGTGGAACGGCAGAACTTCATACGCAGCAACCTCCGCAGCGAAGAAGAACTGGAAGACGTCAACATATGAGAAAGACGCATTACTCCAAGGGTTGGGCCCGCTTCTGCGGCTGGTGCCTCAAGGCTATGGGATGGACTGCCGTAGGCGGCCCCATGCCCGAGCCCAAAGCCATCGTACTCGGGGTTCCGCACACCTCCATGAAAGACTTCATAGTTTCGTATTTCTTCTACACCTCATTCGGCGAAGTGGCCCACACAATGATAAAGAAGGAGCTTTTCTTCTGGCCGCTCGGGCCTGTCCTGAGGAGCTGCGGCTGCATACCGGTGGACCGTTCCAACGCAACCACCCTGGTTAAGAGCTTGATCGGGGAAATGGAGAAGGACGAAACATTCAAGCTCGCGATCGCGCCGGAGGGTACCAGGAAGCCGGTCAAACGCTGGAAGGCCGGGGCGCTCATGATTGCAAACGAAACCGGGGTACCGCTTTATGCAGGTTATTTCGACTACGGCACCAGGCGCATCTCCTGCGGCGAGAAATTCCCCCTCACGGGCGACATCAAAGCTGACATGAAAAGGCTCCAGGAATATTACGAGAGCCTCCATCTCACAGCAAGACATCCCAAGGATTACATAACCCATTAGCCAATCCCCGCCATGGGCAAAAAACACCCCTACAGGATAAGGAACGTCTTCGTCCGGTTCAATCCGTTCCGTCTGATAAGAGGCGGAGACCACTATCCCCAGACCCTGCACGAGCTCTTCGAAAGCAGCACCGAACGTTACGGCAAGCGGCGTTTCAGTTGCTTTGTCGGCGGCGGCCAGCAATATACATATTCTTCATTCAGGGACACCTGCGACCAGCAGAACCACCGCCTCTCCCGCTTCGGCGTCAGCGCCGGGGACAGGGTGGCCATACTCTCCCAGAACATGCCCAACTGGACCATGGCCTTCTTTACTGCCACCGCTTTCGGCAGGGTTGCCGTCCCCATCCTCCCGGATTCCTCGGAACATGAGATAGACAACATCCTCACCCACTCCGGCACCAAGGTCCTTTACGTATCGAAAAGGCTCCTGCCGAAGGTCAGCGCCGAGTCGATGGAGAAAATGGTGCTGGTGATCGACATCGAGTCACTCGAGATAATCAGGAAAGACCCCAAGGCCTTCCGGTGCGACGGTTGGACCAAGGCGCCCAATGCCGACGCCCTGGCCGCCATAATCTACACTTCGGGAACCACCGGCAACGCCAAGGGAGTAATGCTCTCGCACCGGAATTTCTGCCAGAACGTGATGGCCTCGCACAAGGCGCAGCGCTGCGACAAAAGGGACCGCTTCATGAGCATCCTCCCGATGGCCCATACCTACGAGATGGCCATAGGTTGCTTGTACCCGATCTATGTGGGAGCTTGCGTCTATTACATCCACAAACCCCCAACCCCTTCGGTGCTCATGGCTGCGATGAAGGAGGCAAAACCCACCATCATGTGCGCCGTACCGCTGATAATAGAGAAGGTCTATCGCAAGAGCGTGGTGCCCACCATCGAGCACAGCCGCACCCTGAAATGGATGAAGCGTCACATGAAGTGGCTCCTGTACCGGCTTGTGGGCAGGCGCATTTCGCGGAGTTTCGGTGGAAAGCTGCGCTTCTTCGGCATCGGCGGCAGCAAACTCGACACCGACGTGGAAATCTTCCTCAAGAAGGCCGGGTTCCCATACGCCATCGGATACGGCCTCACGGAATGCGCCCCGCTCGTATGCCAGGCCATGGAAGGCCGCACCCGTGTGGGCTCCATAGGCATACCCTCTTACAAAGTGGAGGTGAAACTCGACAACCCCGACCCCGTCACCGGCGAAGGCGAACTCATCTGCCGCGGTGACAATGTGATGCTGGGCTACTACCGCGACCCCGAACGCACCATGAAGGTGGTGGACGACGACGGCTGGTTCCATACCGGCGACGTAGCCAAGGTGGACAAGGACGGCTATTATTTCCTGCGCGGCAGGCTGGGAAGCACCATCATCGGTCCTTCCGGCGAGAATATCTACCCGGAGGAGATAGAGATGCTCATCAATTCCTTCGAGGAAGTGGAAGAGTCGCTTGTAACCGAAAGGGACGGACATCTGGTGGCCATGGTCAAGTTCGGGGACAACGTCCTGGACTGGGACCTCGCCGGCGAGGAACAGTTCTTCAACAATCTGGAAAACAAGAAGATCGCCCTCCTCGAAAAAATCAACTCCCTGGTCGGAAAGAATTCCAGGATATCCGAGGTGGATGCCATGAAGGAACCCTTCGAGAAAACCGCCACCCAGAAGATAAGGCG
>CAJOQW010000039.1 GCA_905236955.1 uncultured Bacteroidales bacterium | reverse complement strand
GGATCGCACTCTGATTGGCCGGCATTGCGGCAAGAACCCTGTCAAGGAAGGCCGCTACCTCAGCCTCGTCCTCCGCCTCTTCTTCAGGCGTCCCCATAATATGCTCCGCTCCTTCATCTTTTATCACCAGTCCGCCGGAGTCGATACTGTCGCCGTCCTCGTAAGGACCATCCACCTGGAGACGCTCTCCCCCGGCAGGGTAAAGCTCCATTCTTACCTCGCCATCGGGTTCCTGGCGTTTTTCATCGTCTTCCTTATTCCCCGCCTGAGGAGCAATTTCCGGTGGCTGATGAAGTTCACCCATGAGGTCACCCATATGTTTTTCGCCATTATATTTTTACGGAAGATATTCCGTTTCAAGGTTGACAAGGAAGACAGCTATGTGTCGTATAGCAACGGGTGGTTTGGCTACTATACAATTACCCTTTCACCGTACTGTGTCCCCCTTTTCACCCTGGCCCTTCTCCCCTGGCGTTTTACCACCGGCACGGCCACTCCGGTTTTCCTTTCGGCAATCGACGTGCTGATAGGGTTCACATACGCCTTCCACGTCTGCTGCTGGGTAAAACAGACCAGGCTTCACCAGACGGATATCATCGGCCCCGGCGTCATCAGGTCGATTCTTATCATAACGATCGTCCACATCCTGAATTTCTGCCTTGTCGTCCTCACACCCTCCAGCGGCGTCATCCTGGCCATTCAGCGTGTATTCCGGGATTTCCCGTTTGCTTTCGTGACGTCTGTATTGCGATAGTACACCACTGACGGAATTGGGTGGTTCTCACTGAATTAACCCGGCGTCCGATGTCAAAAAGCAGGGAGATGGCATCCTGGGTGAGCCAGAGCGTTTCGTCGGAGTATAGCAGTTTACGCCGTCTTCCCGATCATCCAACTGAAAGATAAGGAATTCGGCGGTGCTGTTATGAAGTAGAGCCATCCAGAACCTCTGGGTTTCGCCCTTCTCGTAGCCCCTTCCGGACCATTCCTGGACGAATTGCCTGGCGGCTAGTTTTTGGTTATTGATAGTGCTCATAAATGCTCTAATTCTTCCTAAACAAAGAAATATAGCTATTTTATGCCAGCGAAGTACAGAAATAATGTGAGGGAAAGAGTCGCTGATATAGCACCCTGGAGTCAACCCGGACATGAAACAACAAAGGCCGTCCGCGCTTGGCGGGCAGCCTTTCCCTGCTTTGGATGCAGTTAAGCTTAGAACTGGAATGAAAGGGTCATCCCGGTCACTGGCTTTACACCGTCGGGAAGGAGGGCGAAGTCAACGGTCGGATATAGACCCACCTCCATGGCACGGCGGCCCTGAAGGTCCTGGTTATACATGTTCTTTATTTTGGCAACCTTGACGGCGTCACAGATGTTCCAGATGTTATAGACAAGTGACACGGCACCCGCACCCATCATTCCCCAGAACATCTTCTTGGCCTTCTCCTTGTCATTGCAGATCAGCTCGCCGCTGGAGTCCTTGACTAATTTGCCCTCGCTGTCACGCTCGAAGCAGTTGATCATGCCGTTGGTGAAAACGCTGCCCACAACATTCAGGGCAGTGCCGCCGGCGAAGATAGCGATGCCGCGGCCGGCCTCGCCCGAGAGCACCTGTCCGAGCCCGGGAACGACGAAGGAGCCGAAGCCCATCCAACCCGGTGAATACGGGTCGCCTGCGGTCTTTACATACTCCTTGGCATTGTACATGTTCTTAAGTTCCTTGTACTTCATACCGGGAACCACCTGGGCAAAAGCCGTCACCGTCAAGAAGACGGCAAGGATAGAAATAATCACTTTTTTCATGGTTTGGACTTGTTTTGAAATCGGACTCAAAGATAAGAATTTGCCTGTACACCTGCAATCCTTCCGCAGAAAAGTTCCCCGAAAATTTTGCCGTACCTGTTCCGAATCCGGCATATTCTTTGAAAAAAATGCATTTAAAACATTACAGCAATGAAAAGAATCGTATTACTGGCTGCCACGATGGCAATCTCATTGGCAGCAATGGCCCAGTCTTCTGGACAAGTACGGCCAGACAACAGAAACGACCAACGGCAGCCATCGGCCCGCCCTTCCGTGGAGCAAGAGGCGCAGATGCGTGTCGAACAAATGGCCGCAGAATTTCCTCTGACACAAAAACAAGTGAAAAAGCTCCTGAAGTTTTACAAGAAAGACATCCAGTATCGCAGGGACAACTTCCAGATGCATGGCGGCCCGAGACCCGACGGCGGGCAACGCCCCGGGAACAACGGACAACGAGGCCCTGAAATGGGTCGTGAGCAACGGCCCCACGGGAATCCCGGAATGGGGGCCGGCAATGGTCACAGGCCAGGCATGGAAGCGGGCACCCCTCCATCAAGGCGACCGGACAACCAGAATGTCGATTTTGAAGAGATCGAAAAATACAATCTTAAACAAGACAAGAAACTCCGTAAAATCATCGGCGACGATAATTTCACGCGCTGGCGTGCATCTCACCCTAACGAGATGCCACAACTTCCGCAACTTAACTGATCATTATTACAAGAACAGGCCTCCGATTAGTCGAGGGCCTGTTCTTTTTCTATCTTTGCACTCTACATACTATACTATCCTGTAAAGTGATGAACAAAGTAAAGATAACGGCGGTCCGCAAGTCTGAGTATCCGGACCTGATGGCCCGGTACGAGAATCCAAATCTTCATGCCTGTGACATCCTTCTTGGCCAGAGCTGGATCTCCGAGGATGGCCGCCGCCCCGAGGGGATGTGTGAGCCTGCCTGGGACTCGATGCGGGAATTCGTGGAAGCCCTGGCGCGTGGCGAAGGCAACTTCTTCGACGGTTGGATGAAGAACCCCATGAGCGCTATGATCTCCTGCAACGACGGCTTCCGGCCCGTGAGCTTCTATCTCGAAGTATTGGAAGGTTAACTCCGTTCAATAAACGAAATCAAGGGCAAACTTCAAGAAGGGGCCCCTTCTTGATCTTGACTATCATCTGGCCTGGACATCGTCGGTGATGGCGGCAGGAACAAGGGCAAAGGAAACATCGGCATTTTCTTCATTAAAGATATTGGGCTTTCTGGGAAGTTCTCTTTGATAAAGGATTGCGCTGCTCCCGACAGTTGGTCCGGAGTAACGATTTTATCCTTGGAGGATACAAGTGTAGTGATTTTCTGAACGAAATGCAGGACGCTTGAATCTCACTTTTCGCGGACCCGTTTGCCGGTCATATGATCTATCGTCATCTCCAGGATCAAAACTCGACGCTGGTGAAGCAGTTCCACCACTCACCGGCTCGGAGAGGACGGTGAAACACACTTTGTCGTCAGCGCGGATGGCATCCAGTTTATGCCCCGCCATGGCGCAATGGAAATAAATCCTGCCATCAGAGAGGAAAAAATTCATGGGGATGCCATACGGGTAGTCATTTTCTCCATGGACGGAAAGAACTCCGCGTGGGGCGCTCTCCAGGATGGCAAGGCACTCTTCCCTGCCCGCCTCCTGCTTGGAACGGCGCAACGGCCTGAAAACGTATTAGTCGTTCATACCTTTTTGGGACAACCTTTCAACATAGCTTCGCAGCCCTCCAGAAGGTCCTGGAAAGTGGTTTCGAAATCGCCGGTGTACCAAGGATCGGCGACGTCCCTTCTCTTACCGGCATATGACATCATCAGCCGGATTTTCCTGTCGGGATCGTTCGGGATGAACCTTTTTATCAGCCTGAGGTTGGATGCATCCATACAGATAATCCTGTCGAAGCGCTCATAATCGGACGGTCTTACCTGCCGCGCCCGTTTTTCCGGGTCGAACCAGACTCCATGCTGGCTTAGGCTGCGCCTGGCAGGGGGATAAATGGGATTTCCGATCTCTTCGGCGGAAACGGCCGCCGATTCAATATGGAACCTGTCTTCGATGCCCTTCGCTTTCACCAGGGCTTTGAGTATGAATTCCGCCATTGCACTTCTGCAGATATTACCATGGCAGACAAAAAGCACCTTCATGGATGCAAATATACTTATTTTCCGCCATCGCTTCCTGCCGGCTTTTCAGTATTTCTTCCCGGCCGACAACGCTTTCCGGAATTCATCCAGATCCGGGATTTCATCCGGCACAAGTGCAGGCAGTATCATGGCATCAAGATTCCATTGAGCCGTATTGCCTGTGCTGACACGTTTGTCTTCGACCGTAGGGTTAAGAACGTCGGTACCAGCGATCCAATTCAGGTCGATTTGGCTGATGAATTCCCCGTCCGGGCCGATCATGCGTGAAAGGAAATGCTGCCAGGCTATTTTTCCGCAATGCCCGTCCCCTTCATGATGGGCGTAAATCGCCAACAGGCGGGGCGTGCCGGAGCTGCCTCCAAGTTCCTTATAGATCGCATTTTCAGGCAGGTCGCGGCTGGGATCATTGCGAGGGATCCCATGCCACCTTGCGTAGTCAAGATAGGTCTTGATAAACCCCGGTGTGCCAACTTCATCAAGAATCTCATTGAACATTTCCACGCTTCCCATCAGGTTGGCAAGTCCTGTGCCGCCGGCCCATTCCGGGTCGCCTTCATAGCTGAGCACGCCTGTGGACGGGTCATAGCCGTAGGGACCTTTCCCGGTAAACAGGCCGTGTGGCAAGTTGGACAGAGAGTTCATGCCAGCATGAATGAGCTCAAGGCAATGCTGGTCTCCGGTACGTTCCCATTCGGCAAACCAGTTGCCCACAAGCGAAGTCCAGTCCGGCCCCCAGCGAAGGCGTGTGGGCTGTGTGGTCGGGAATTCTTCCAGCGGTTGGACGCGTATGATGGGATCATACCTGAGGAAGGCTTCATTGGCATCCAGAGACTCATGCATAAGGTCTCCCAGACGGTCATCGGTAGTCAGATAGTAGTACTGGCGCTTCCACCAGGCCTGCCCGATTCGTGCTTCCTTCGCGCCACAGCCCCAATGAGAAACATTATGCCTCGTACCAAGCCCCTTCATGGGCCCAATGTGGTAAGCGTCCACCTCGGAGGTGTGCCTGGTCATAGCAGTGGCCATACGCCAGAAGTCCGGCCGCCCGGAACGGATGAATCCGTACCATAACCAGAGGTCCGGCTCCAGCTCTGTGTTGTGCCATGCTTTTCCGCCGGCATCATAGTCCCATGTATGGCGGGTGACCTCATAGGTATGCATCACATCGCCATAGTTCCAGAATCCATACCAGCGATTTGTCTCGACACTGATCATATAGAACTTCAGGAAATCGTCAATCTGTTTTTCCAGGAAGTTCAGAATCGGATTGCCGGTCTTGTCGGGCAATGACCATGTGCCGAAGACGCCAGCGTCGTGCATGGCTTCCGGGGTCGGTATCAGCTGGACTATATCTTGCCCTGTATTGGCCATGCATGATATCTCATCGCGAGTGGGCATTTCGCTGAATGGGAATATGGTCAGTTCGCTCGTCCGTCCGATGCCGTAGGAAGTGTCGTAGCCCTCGATCCAGTCTTCATACGAGGAATTCAGACCATGTCCCCGGACATCATAGTTGCGCATGTCCATAGCCTCGGCACTGGGGCTCCACATCCATACGGTTATGGTCCCTGTGTCGCCCAGCATGCCTGAAGCAGCGAGCTCTGCCGGGAAAGACTGCCAGAAGTCCTTCAGCGAAACGCCCAGACCGCCGGTCACGTCACCGGCGAGAATGAATCCGCGGGCGTGGCGGCCGCCGGCTGTACCGAACCATGGGCTGTGGGCTGCCGTACGTTTCTGGATTGAGAAGCCGTCAGATGTGTGCTGGACCAACTTATAATCGTCGTATCTGGCATAATCGTTCAAAAGAACCTGAGAGGCTTCGTTGAACTCTTCAGCATCAGGCACCCTCTCTCCCCGGAATTGCATGCTCGGGAAACTGGGACGTTTGTCCAGGGGAATGGATTCCTGTCCCGGCAAGGTGACGAAACGGATGTTGATATATGGTTCTACGGCTTCGTCCCAGAGTCCGTCTCCTTCGCCGGCAAATGCAACATGGCGGTTGGGAAGCTGCTCGCGGAGCGGAAGGTCAAATTCGACACCGAGGCCCTTGATAAAGTCCTCACGCTGCTCACCGTCATACAAGAAAGAATGAACCATCCTGATGGGGACAGCATCCTTGAAGATATAGAACCGTACGGTGAATGGGAGCCATTGACGGGGACTCTTGAGATCCTTGTGCGTGCCTTGAAGTTTGACGACGGCGGCCACCGGGCCGCTGCGTTCGACTTCGGCGGATATGATCTTGCTCTCGAAATGCTTGTATGCCATGAAGTCGTTTCCGCGTCGACGGTCTTCGGTCTGTGCGACGAGGCGTCCCCCGGATACGATCTCGCGGCTGTCCATCACGATACTTTCGATGATACGGTTGCCATATTTCGGAAAGGCGATTTCATAGAGACCGTTGTCGATGACAATGTGGGTTGCATCATCGCACTTTACAAGAGATGCCGCTGTAGCAGTCTTTTTTTTGGCGGCGGCGCGGAGTGCTTTCCTGTCGGCGGGAACGGCGTTGAGTTTGAGGGGACCGGCCTGGTCCCGGCCGAGTGTGGCGTAAAAGCCCATCCACTTGACACTGCCGTCGTTCCACCTGGAAAGAACCCAATGCTGGTCCGGGATGACAGTGCCATTCTGGTCGGTGAGAGTGAATGTGCCCTGCTCGTTCATCGTTCCCTTGGCAAAGGGAACGCCCCAGCTCATGCCCATGTTATTCTCAGGTGACTTGCTGATCCATTTCAGATCGACTGACTCGGCACGCATGCCGGCTGGAATGGCAAGCGCTGCAATGAGATAGATGATTTTTTTCATATTCAATTGTGTATTCTGCATCTTTTTATCTGACAATCCTGTAGTTCTCGCCGCTATGGGTATCGAATGATGCCTGATAGCATGTTGTGCCGTTCGAAACGACGGGGGAAGATTCGGCAATCATCCGGCCTGCTGATTTGACCTTGAACGGTTGGGCCGCGCGAAAGTGATGATAATTTGCGGCAGATTGTATTTTGCAAGTGATGGAATTGGTTTTCTCATTACTGGACAGACAATATTTATTTCTAATGTAACTTCTTTTTTCCTTATAAAAAGACAAAATCATAATAAATGCTGAAACTGTAATGTCCGTACAAAAATGTTAGTGTTTCCGGCACATGACAAAAGACGTTGCACTGGCCTGCAGGGGACAGCAAAATGGAAAGCAGCATGCCGGGAAAAGATACCTGGCCCCGTGCACTGAACTGATAATTTTGTACAGGAAGGATTGCTTTGACATCAATTATTATTTTGTCTTTTTAACAAAGAAAAAAGAACTATATTTCAACCATGAATAAAACGAATACATCTATGGCGACCGGCTTGCTGCTGGCCATCATTCTTATCACCGCATCGTGCGGTCCAAAGACTGATTTCAAACTTAAGGCAGACCTCAAACCGCTTTGCTCCGCCAAGGAGGAAAGAATGGTCGATGCCCTTTATGACAAGATGGGCTGGGAAGAGCGGATAGCCCAGCTTTC
>CAJOQW010000038.1 GCA_905236955.1 uncultured Bacteroidales bacterium | reverse complement strand
CGCCGGCTGCAAGTACTGGAAGCACTGTCTCGGGAACGGCATGCACCTGCGCGATTCCGAAGGGAACCTCCTCCTCTGCAATCTGGACCGGCTGGCCTAGATATCCACTGAGAATATGGCCGAAACGGCCGACATCGACGGTACGAGTATGTTGTACATGTACTTGACACCCACCCTTGTGTCGAAAGGAACCCACAGGAAATTGCCCAGGCAGGCGGAAAGGGACGCTCCCACAAGCCTCTCGTTCATTGAACTGGAAATTCCCGTAGATATCGCTTCGGTGACTTCGTAGTCGTATGAGGCATAGGCCCGGAACTCGAAGTTCCTGATATAGAAGGCCGGACAGAGGAAGGTCCAGTCGACCGGGGCGAAAGGCATGGCGTATTCCGCGCTCCACTTGATGCCCGAACCCTTCGACCAGACACTGCCGAATCCCTGGCTGGCCGTCGCCGACAGTTTCAGCCCGTGGGTCGGGAGCAGACCCGGAAGATAACCGTAAACCATTCCATAAACGGTGCCCCCGTAGGTCTGCCTTATGAGCGGCATGTCCACCATCGACAGTTCCGCCCCGATTCCCCAGCGGGGGAAGATGCCGGCGGGTGCCTTCTGGAGCATGGTGTATCCCCTGATGCCGATACGGGTGACCAGGGCATCGTAACTTGGCGACGGGGGAACTTCCTCAAATTTTGATGCCGCTTCGCGGGTGAGGGTCTGGAAGGAATCGTTCCCCCAGGTTATCCTGGCCTCCGGGATCAGCCCCCTGCTCCATCCGCCCGAAGAAAGGATCCATGGAATGTAGGCGTTGAGGGAAAGCAGCACCTGCGGCTTCGAGAGCTTGTCCTTGTGTGGACTGTAGCTTTTGCCGTTGGGATTCAGCGAGAAAGACTGGCTCCATGCTTCCCTCCTGTTCACGTCGGCCCGGAACTCTATCACGGGATACCATCCGTCATATACGAACTGGGCGTGGAATGCCGGTCTCAGGGTCAGTACGCTGTCACGTATGGCGGAAGACGTCCACTGGGGTTCCAGCGACAATCCGGCCGAACCGTAGAAATTCTCCAGGTCGTTCTGGAACCAGCCTGTGGCTCCGAGGAAAGACGGGGTAGAGGTGGTCTCGTAGCTTATGCCCGACACGGCGTCGTATTCTATGTATAACGGAGCCCATGAATGCAGCTTGAAGAGATTCGCGAGCTTTGAATAGGGTTGAGGGTCGCTGAGTATGAAAGACGGATTATCCGAAGGTTGTTCCGGCTCCTGTGAGGATAATTTGTCGGCGATGGGATGTGGATAGGGTTCCAGCAGACCTTCTTCCCCAAGAAGGGAATCCACGGCTACCGCATATATGCCCCTGGCGTCCAGGGAAGGTGCCGTGAAATACAGGCTGTCGCCGTGGAAAGCCCAGTCGTTGCCGCCGAAACGGAGCGAGGTTTCTTTCCAGAGCTCGCCTTCCGTGGTGAGGGAATAGAGTTCCGACGTGCCGTCACGGTCGGAAGTGAACCATATTCGCCCGTCCTGGCCGAACATGCGGTTTATCTTGGCCTGGCAGGGCTTCAGGATGCAGTACCAGTCATCGACGCGGTATATGCCGAAACCCTCCTCGGAAATGGCCGAGGCGTACAGTTCGTCGTCGGTCCAGGCGGTTTCCACCACCTGAAGTTCCGAAGGAGCCTCCCACCGCTCCGTTTCGAAACCCCAGGTTTCGTCGATCAGGGCCACGGCGCTGGTACTGCTTTCGTTATAGACGGTCACCGCCACCAGTGAATCGGCGGGGCTGGGGGACGGATTGTAATACCGGACTTTCTTCGAGAGGGAAACCTTCTTCCCCCTCGGGTCGAGGTAGCGGAGTTCGGAGTAGGAACGCAGGGGCCAGCGCGGGTCCTGCTTGTATTCCGTCCAGTAGATACGGCCCGAAAGCGGGCTCCTGGCCAGCCTGGAGGTAATCTGCGAAAAGGAAAAGAGCCTCTTCTGCCGGCCGTCGGTGCCCACGAGCACCAGTTCGTCCGTTTTTTCAAGCCCGTTCCTCAAGGCGAGCAGGGAGTCCCCGGCAAAAACCAGCGAGGACAGTTTTTCATATCGCCGCGGCGAAGGGGTGAGCCTGTGCGCCGACATGAACGGGGCCCGGAGCGCATCGTTTGCCGCCCATTCGGCGGCGAAGTCGTCCTCTATCTTCCTGAAGGCATCGTCGAACTCCATCCCCGACAACTCCTTCACGCTTTTCTGCAGGTTCTTGAAGGGATAATGCGCGCTGCGGAAGATGCGCCCGTAATAATACGGCACGAAATCGGGCCTGTCGAAACTCGTGCGCATACCGGCTATGAGCATATACCCGGCACGGTAGTAGTCGGGAGTATAGTCCTTTATGGAGGAATAGCGCCACCGCCAGTAGTTGCGGTACTCCATGTCGGCGAAAGACACACGGTAATACTCCAGGAAGTCGGAGCTGCGGCCCCTTCCCGCAGGGGTCAATGCGGTTTCGGCCACCACGGCGTCCCCTTCGAAGAAAGCCGTTCCCGGATAAAGCGCCGCTGCGGCCCCGGCCCAGAGTTCCCCCACGACCTTGCCCAGGGTCTTGAAGGTGGCGTCGCCCCTTACGAACTGCATCTGCGACACGTGGCGGCCTTCATGCACCGACAGATAATCCACCCACTGGGTGCTCTCGGGATCGTATGCGTCGGGCACCGCAAGCAGGGTCATCCTCCTGGGCGCCCAAGACACCATGCCGTTGTTGTAGGAAGTATATGGATGGATGATGACAGGCATCGACGTTTCGAACATCTCGTTTGGCGCATAGCCCGACGTGGCCTTGAGGACCGGCCTGAACTTCTCCAGGGACAAGGCGAACGCACCAGCCAGGGAATCCATTCCGGCGGGGTAGATGAGTTTGTATGTCGGCGTCCACATCGTGGCCCATTCCACGCCTGCCGGGTCGGAACCCAGGGTGTTGAACTGTGCGCGGACCCCCGTACAGGCAAGCAGGAGGACCAGAATTAACGCCGGACTTTTATGCATAAACGAGAATTTTTGTAAATTTAACGGATTTTTCGAGAATAAACGACCCAATGAGCCTTTTACTTCGAATCTTGACGCTGCTCGGCTCGCTCGGAATGTTCCTTTACGGCATGTCCCTGATGAGCGGAGGTCTTCAGAAGATGGCCGGGAACCGCCTGCGTTCCTTCATGGCCAAGATGACGTCCAACACCTTCAAGTGCATCCTCACCGGCATAACCGTCACCGCGCTGGTGCAGTCGTCAACGGCCACGACCCTCATGCTGGTGAGCTTCGTGAACGCCGGCCTCCTGAGCCTCGGCACCGCGATCGCCGTCATCATGGGTGCCAACATAGGCACCACCGTCACCGCCTGGATCTTCGCCCTCAGCTTCGGCGGAGGCTCCTTCAGCTTCGGAACCATAGCCATCCCGCTCATGTTCCTGGGCTATCTGCTCGTGGCGTCCAAAGGCAAGAAGCAGAACAACATGGGTGAGTTCATAATGGGCTTCGCCCTCCTCTTCCTGGGCCTTGCCACCTTGCGCGAGACATCCACCGTCCTTCTCGACAACGAACCGGTCCGCCGGTTCCTGGGCAGCCTTACCGGGTGGGGCTTCGGCAGCATCCTGCTGTTCATGGTGGCCGGCGCCTGCATGACCCTCATGCTCCAGTCTTCAGCCGCCACGATGGCCATCACCATGGTGCTCGTCGCCAACGGCTACATCCCCTTCACGATGGCGGCGGCGATGGTGCTCGGCGAGAACATCGGTACCACCATCACCTCCAACCTGGCCGCGTCCGTGGCCAACGTCTCGGCCAAGAGGACGGCCAGGGCGCACCTGCTGTTCAACCTGTTCGGTGTATTCTGGGTCACCTGCCTCTTCCACCCCTTCCTCGGGCTCCTGGGCAACATAGTGGAACTCTTCGGCTTCCCGAATCCCGCCACCACCGACTTCGCGGCCGCTCCGGCCGAAGTGAAGGCCGCGCTCGTGGCCTCCCTCCCTTACAGCGTCGCCACGCTCCACACCCTTTTCAACATCATCAACACCTGCATCCTCGTCTGGTTCATCCCCGTCATCGAGAAGATAGTGACCTGGATGGTGCCCAGCCACAAGGAGGAAGACGAAAAATTCCGCCTCAAATACATCAACAGCGGCATCATCGGCACCGGCGACCTGGCCCTCAACTCCGTCAAGATGGAGCTTGTGCGCTTCGGCGACATCTGCCACCGCCTGATGGGATTCATACGCGGCGCCATCAACGCCTCGAGCCAGAACGAGTTCCAGACCTTCGACGACGAACTCATCAAATACGAAGAGATAACCGACCGCTTCGAGAAGGAAATAGCCAATTACCTGAACGAGGCAACCAAGAACGAGATGAGCCACGAGGCCACCATACGCGTCAAGGAATTCTACCGCATCATCGGCGAGATGGAGTCCCTGGGCGACAGCGGCGAGACGGTGGGCAAGATCATAGCCCGCGCCTGGGCCCACGAGAAGCAGTTCTCGCCCGACATGAAGCAGAAGCTCATCAAGATGTGCGACCTGCTCGACGACGCCTTCGACGCCATGCACTACAACCTCGACACGCCGCTCGTGCAGCTCCAGGACATCACCAACGCCGAACAGGCGGAAGAAAAGATAAACGGCTATCGCGACATCCTCCGCGAAGAGCATCTTTCGAACATAGAAAAGAGCAGTTACCCTTACGAGACGGGAGCCTTCTACATGGACCTCGTCAATGCCTTCGAGAAGATGGGTGACTTCATCATCAACATTTCACAAAGCGTAATCGGTGCGAAGAACAGTTAGCATATTCCTTGCGGCCTTGATGGTGATCGGGTGCGGCGGTCCGAAGAAAAAGGCCCCCGAGCAGCCGGCCGGGCCCCGTGCTTTCCCCAAGGTCGCCATTCCGGAAGCCTATGCCGAAGATTCCGACAGGCTCGACTACGCCGGCACCCACTATTGGGACGCTTATCTCGAAGGTGCCGGCCCCACCGACAGCCTGTGCGTCCTGGGCGTCCGCCGGGGCGAGCTGGAGCAGGCTCTTTCCAATTACATAGCCCTTCTGGGAAGGGAGTCCCTCCCCAAGGCCCGGAAGGACATGGAAAGATTCTTCGAAGGCATCTCCGAAGTGCAGCGGCGCGACACTTCGTCGCAGTTCTATACCGCCATCACCCAGATAGTCGCCTCCTATCTATACGACCCCAACTCCCCGCTGCGTGACGAAGACCTGTATCTTCCTTTCGTACAGGGGCTTGCGGAGAGTCCGTTAACCCGCGGGGACATGCGTCCAGCCTACCGTTACGAAGCCATGATGTGCGGCATCTGCCCCAGGGGCAGCGTCGCCCCCGACTTCTCGGCGCGCCGCGCCGACGGCTCCACTTTCAGCCTGCATTCGGTCAAGGCCCCATACACCCTCCTGTTCTTCTCCAATCCCGGCTGCCAGGCATGCCGCGAGATAGCGGAAAGGATAAGCGCAGGCTACGGGGACGTTGTCGCGAAAGGGACCATGGCCGTCGTGAACATCTATATCGACGACGAACTCGACGCCTGGAGGCAATATGTCTCCACCTATCCTGAGGAGTGGTATAACGGATATGATTTCAGGCATATCATACGCGAGGATGTCCTTTACAACGTCAGGGCCATACCCTCGCTGTATCTGTTGGATTCATCGAAACATGTCCTGGGCAAGGACATTCCCTTCGAACGGCTGCACAGCTTGATGCCCGATGTGCGATAAAGGCTCCATATACCGCCTCCTGTTCCTGCTCCTGGCCCTTGCAACATCCCTTCCGGCCTTCAGCCAGAGGGCTACCGTAAGCGGCTATATCACAGATTTTTCCACGGGCGAAACCCTGATCGGGGCCGGTGTCGTGGAAGGCCCTTCGGGGGCGGTCACGAACGCCTATGGTTTCTATACCCTCACCGTGCCCAGGGGACATCATGCCTTCACATGTTCCTACGTGGGCTATGCCGACATCCGGCTCGACATCGACCTGGTGCGCGACACCGTCATCAATATCGCCCTGCGGCCGGACAACCGCCTGGAGGAAGCCACCGTGGTGGCGTCGAAGGAGGCGGGCATAAAGAGCACCAAGATGAGCGCCATCGAACTGCCCATGACCCTTATAAAGAACACCCCTGTGCTGTTCGGCGAGCACGACGTGCTCAAGACCATACAACTCATGCCGGGAGTGCAGGCGGGCACCGAAGGGTTCAGCGGAATATATGTCCGCGGCGGCGGTCCTGAGGAGAACCTTCTCCTTCTGGACGGCATTCCGCTCTACAATGCCGACCACCTGATGGGCATCCTTTCCATCTTCCAGCCCGAAGCCGTGAAGAAGGTCACCCTTTACAAAGGATCCTTCCCCGCCCGTTACGGCGGCAGGATATCTTCCATCATAGACGTCCGCACCAACGACGGCAACCTCAAGGAATTCCACGGGGCGGTGGGCATAAGCGCCCTTACCGACAAGATACATCTGGAAGGGCCCATAATCAAGGACAAGCTGGCCATCAGCCTGAGCGGACGCGTGCTGCACTCCTTCCTTTTCACCCCGCTCATCCACAAGATCGCGGAAACCCCGGCGAACTATTATTTCTACGACGCCAACGCCAAGCTCACATGGCGCATTTCCGACCGCGACCGCCTGTATGCCAGCTTCTACAACGGACGCGACGTCTTCTATTACAAGGAAAACGACACCGATACCGGGGAATACTCCGGCGTCAAATACACCAGGTCGCATTCCGACGATTTCGACATCCACTGGGGCAACGTCCTCGGGGGCCTTCGCTGGAACCATGT
>CAJOQW010000037.1 GCA_905236955.1 uncultured Bacteroidales bacterium | reverse complement strand
TAATCTATCTTCCTTGCGAAGAAATCCGTGTCGTATTTACGTCCCATCGCCGTCAGGAGTTCGTCGCATCCTACCTGGAGCGGAATGTGGAAATGGGGCTGGAACTTTGTGCCCGAGGCTATCCAGTCCACTATTTCGTCGGTGATAAGGTTCGGCTCTATGCTGGAAATGCGGTATCGTTCGATGCCGTCCACCCCGTTCAGTGCCTTGAGGAGGTCCAGGAAACTTTCCCCAGTAGAGCGGCCGAAATCCCCGGTGTTGACCCCTGTGAGGACTATCTCCCTTATGCCCTTCGAGGAAATCTCTTCTGCGTACCGCACCGCCTCGCAGACAGGTATACTGCGGCTTCTGCCCCGGGCATGGGGAACAGTGCAGTAGCGGCAGAAATTATCGCATCCATCCTGTACCTTGAGGAAGGAACGGGTCCTTTCCCCGCTGGAATAAGCGCCGAAGATGGGGGAAGACGGTTCCGTGACGGGAGCTCGGGATATGCCTAGCAGCTCGAGGGTCCTTGGGACCACCTGCGCTTTTTCCGAGGCTCCGAAGACGAGGGATACTCCTTCGATCGCGGAAACTTCCGCCGGTTTCATCTGGGCGTAGCACCCGGTGACTATGATCGGGGCGGCTGGATTCATCCTGTGCAATTTCCTTATCTCCCCGCGGGATTTCCTGTTGGCTGTCTCCGTCACGGTACAGGTGTTCACAAGATATATGTCCGCCTTCGACCGCCATGGGACAGGTTCCAGTCCGGCGGCAGCGAAACCCCTTTCGTATGTGGAGGTTTCGGCGTAGTTGAGTTTGCACCCGAGCGTGACGAAGGCTATTTTCACTTTCCGCACCCTCCCTCGACGGTCACACGCGACCATTCGGCCCGGCCTTCGACCGGCGGGCTCTGTTTGGATACCGTTACTGCGAACCATGGAATATCGGGATGCGAGGCCTCGATGCTCCTGGCTATCCTTCCCGCTACATGCTCAAGCAGGTCGGACGGCACGGACATTTCCTTTGCGACAAGACGATGGATATGCCCGTAGTCGAGGGTATCGACGAGTTCATCCGACTCCATTGCTGCACCAATGGGGTACCTGCATTTGAAATCTACCAGGAAGAGGTTCCCTTCCCGTCTTTCTTCGGGGAGCACGCCATGGAAAGCCATGAACTGCATCCCTTCCAGTTCTATTGTGCCAATATCAGAAATACACATGGCCTTTTGCCTATGATGAGATTGTCGCGGCGCCATTCGGCGACCGACTTTGTCAAAATGGTTTCAGTAGGGAGGGTGATGTCCGCTGCGATGCAAAGTTTCGTGTTCCCGCCCAGACCTGAGAGGAAATCCTCCATCAGGGAGTCGTTGCGATAGGGGGTCTCGATGAAAATCTGGGTCTGCCTGAAGGCGGCGGAGTCTTTTTCCACCCTCTTGATCGCGGCTCTCCTTTCATCGGTCTTCGCCGGCAGGTAACCCCTGAAAGCGAAACTCTGGCCGTCCAGGCCCGAAGCCATCAGGGCCAGCATGAGGGAGGAAGGACCTACCAGCGGGATAACCCTTATGCCATTCCTGTGGCAGAGTGATACCAGGGCGGATCCAGGATCGGCAACCGCGGGAAGCCCGGCTTCGGTGATGAGCCCCACGTCTCCGGCCCCGAAAAGCGGTAGCAGGGCCTTGACCTCGTCCTCGGAAGTGTGCTCGTTAAGGGTGTGGAATTCGAGTCTGTCTATCTGTCCCCTGAGACCGGCCGAGCTGAGGAACCTGCGTGCTGTGCGGAGTTCTTCGACCACGTAGGTCGTGATGTGTTTGAGGACAGAGAGTGTGCCTTCCGGCAAAACGGCTGACGGGGGAGTCTCCCCCAAGGTGGAGGGGATCAGGTAGAGGCTATTCATCTATGATGGTGGTGACGGTTGGGACGGATTCTTCCGGTTGTCGTTGATCCCTTCTGCGGCGCCCCCTGAAAAGGTTGCGGAAGAAATCCTTCCAGGTGTTGAATTCCTTCTGGTAGGTGATACCGGCTCCGTTGCGCTGGGAGAGGTCGAGGTAGGAGGAGTACTCGTCGGCAGAATGCGAGAACAGGTTGATCCTTAGCTGGCCAGGCCTGTCGAGTTTGACATCGATGTCCAGGTCACCGACAAGGTCGCCCTGGGCGCTGTGGCTGTTGCTGTACTGCCTGTTGCCCACGGTGCCGTTCACGACGACCCTTTTGTTGAACAATTCGGTGCTCACCGCGACGTCGAAAAGGTCGGTGCCGCTGTTGCTCTGCTGGTAACCAAGGCCCATGTCCAGCGGGATGTCAAGCCGGTTGAGGATGTTGCTCAACTGTCTGGACATGATTTCGGACACGTTGGAATACAGGATGTTGGGGTTGTTTACGATTCCCGATTGCTCGTTTGGGAGGAACGACCCGGTGACAAGGAGCGCGACGAACTGTTTCTGGATCTTGTCCTCGGTGTTGAGGGCGGACTGGACTTCGGCCTTCGTGGTGGGGTCGAGGTCCGGTATGTCGATGCTGAACTTTACATCGGGCGAGGACAGGCGGTCGGTAATCTTGATGCCGCAGTCCACCATACGCCTGGAGCTGGTCGAGGTGGTGTCCGCGATGAGGTTCCCGAGTGAGGTCCGGAGCGAATAAGTTGCCCCGATGTCGAGAAGGCTCGCAAGGATGTCGCCGTTGAAACTTATGGAGCTGCCGTTGTCTATGGTGAAGTCCTTGCTTACGATGCCCGGGACGGCGAAGCGGTAGCTGCCCTGTGCGATGTTGTAGTCGCCACTGATGTCCAATATGCCTTTGGATGGCCTGAAATTTATGCCGAGAGCCCCATCACCCCTGACGCGCAGCGAATTGTCCCCGGTGTCGTCCAGTTCGACGGTAGCTTCGAGCCCGGGGTGGGCACTTACCCTGATGCGTGCGGTGAGGTCCGTGCCTGATGTTCCCTTTTTGGTGTCCTTGCGCTCGCTGAGGGCGGCCAGCATGTCTTCGTACGGGTCGGCATAGACTTTCTTATGGCTGGTGAAGGTCAGAAGGTCGCTGCGGCTTGCCGACGCTGCACCGCTGATCGGGACGAGAAGGTTGCCCGCACCCGCTGTGGACACATCCGCGTCGACGACGATCGAGGACACCGGACCCGAGACCTGCACGCTTCCGTTGGCGAACAGGTTGCCGCTCAGGCTGCCGGGATTCCTGATGTCGAGCACTTCCAGTCCGTACAGCCTCATGCCGGCGGCGAGCATGATATCGTTGATGCCCCGGACACCTATGCCGCCGGTGAGGACGGCCGATCCCGACTTGTCGTCGGTTATGGTGATGTTATCGAAATGGATTCCCTCGTTGTCTATATGGAGCGGACCGTCGATAGTGTAAGACACGCCGGTATAGGCTACCTTGAAGCGTGCGTTGTCAATCCTCGCATTGTCGCTGGAAAGGTTCAGTTCGTCAAGTGATCCTCCTGCGGTGATATATCCGCTGATCCCTCCGCTCATGTCGTCGAGCAGTCCCTGAAGGAAGGGCCTTGCCAGTACAAGGTTCATGCCGTTGAGGCGGGCGGTAAGGTCGACGAGCCCGGCCTCGGGCCTGTAGGAGCCGGATGCGCTGATGGATTCCTGCCCTTCGACGAGGTTCCTCAGATACACGTTCACCATGTCGTTCCCTCCGTCCCAGATAGCCGCGCAGCGTACCGTGCCGCCCTCGTTGCCGCTTACCATGAGCGAGTCGCATGTAATGTTGGCGAGAGCCCTGATATTGCCGCCTCTCGGTATGGAGAGCAGGGCCCGCCCGGATGTGCGGCCGCGGATGTCGTAGTCTTCTTTGGTGAAATAATTGATTGCGCTCAGGTCGACATTGCGGATACCGACCGTGAGGGTGTCGAGTTCTTTAGAAGCGATGCCGCCGTCGATACTTATCACCTGGTCGCCGTTGTGCATCCTGAAACCGTCAACCAGGATCGAGCCGGCCCTGTAAACGATCTGCGATTCGTCCATGTCCCATTGCTGGGAATTGAATCTCAGGTACGATGACAGGGGATTCGCCCTGACGCAGAGGGTGTCGGACAGGTCGCGGGAGATGTCTCCAGTAAGGTAGATTTCCCCGACATTGTCCAGGCCCCTGATGCCGTCGTAATGGAAACCGGCGAATAAGTTGTCTTCCTGTGCATATGCACTCAGCGCCGAATTGCTGAAGCCCACACCGCCCAGGTTCATGTCGCTGCTGAGGACCGTGGTGTTGAGGCTCTTGCCGAAGTTGTCGAAACTGATCTTGACGTCTTTGAGATAATTGGTATGCCACGCCAGACGCGGGGATACGGCTTCTCCTTCGAGGTCGCCTCCGCTGCTGTGCATGGTTATGCGGGTGGAATCGGCGATGTACAGACCCGGCAATGCGAACGCGAGTACCTTCCTGGAATCGTGGAAGTCCAGGTTCAGGCGGTACGAATTGCCGCTGTCGCCGGTATCCTTGTCCTTTACCGAATAGATCGAGGGGAGCTCCCGGCGGGTGGTGATGGTCTGAAGGTCCTTGAAGATCCGGTCATAGCGTCCGGTTCCGGAGAAGCCCCCGTCGAGGAAGTCGGAATGGATGGCGACGCGGTTTTCGCCGTTTTCGGAGGTGGATGAAAGGATGATGTCCCCGACTGTGTTGCGGCCGAGGCCGTTCTCAAGCTGGAGTCCTGTGATGAGGACATCGCCCAACAAGTCTTTTGCAGCGGTGGAGATGACGTCGGCGTTGATGTGTCCCGAAACCTTGCTGGTACCGCGTTTGTCGAACCCCAGGGCCTGGAGGTCGGCATGGGCGATGTCTGCGTCGAATTTGAACCGGCCGCCGCGGTTTTTCCCGGGCAGTTGGGCGATGCCGTCGAATACGAGTTGCAGGTTGGGGTCGGTGCATGTGAGCCTGCCGTCGAACGAGTCCCCGGTATAGCGGCCGTTGGCTGTGAGCCCAGTATATTCGTAGCCCATCAGGTTTATCTTGTCTATCCTGAGGGTGTCGACCGATACGGATGTCTTCGCGCCGTCGATCCGGGCGCGCACCTCGGTGTTTGCGGTGAGTTCCCCGAGGACATCAACCCCTGCGAGGGAGCCCAGGTCCAGGCCGCGGGAACGGACGCTGCCCGCGATGTCTATCGGGCTGCCGGCTTTGGCAAGGTTGCGTATGCCCATGTTGAAGTCAGCCCTGCCTGCGCCGGAGGACAGTTCGCCTTCCGCCTTGAGGTTGTTGACCGGGCCGTTGGCGCTGCCTTTGAAAGAGAATTCCTTTCCGGGGGCGAGATTTCCGAGGTCCGCCTTTATTCCGAGCTTCTTAAGCAGCACGCCCAATCCTTCGGTAGTGAAATCAAGGGAGTTCACCTTGGCGTCTATCAGCATGTTGCCGGCATCGGTCAGCCCGGTGAGGGTGGTGGAGACATCGGCCTTGACACCGCTTGCGGCTTCGCTCACCCTGAGCCTGTCGATGTTCAGGTCGTTTATGTAGCCGTATGCGTGGGACTTGCCGAGGCCGAGGTCCAAGTCCATGCTGTCTGGGACTCCTGCGAAAGCATGGATGGTCCTTGCAGAAAGGTTACCCGAAGATATCGTGAGTTCGTGCCGTATCTTGTTGAGATAGTCTTGGAAGTCTTTCTGGGAATTATTCCATCCCATCGAGAACATGCTTATCTTCACGTCCGACCACGGGTCGGTGAGCCTTAGGTTCTCGAGCGTGGCCTTTCCCATGCCCACCCGGGCACGCCCCGTGAGATTGTCGATGGCATAGCCGCTCCTGCTTTCCCTCGCACTCAGCTTGTCAACGACCCCGGACATCCTGCCGCCGGTATATTTCAGGCTGCGGACCATGGCGCTGGCGGTCAGGTCCATATCCGTCCAATTGATGGCGCCGGGTTTGTCCGGGAGAGGGGAGGCATAGTTGGTCATCCTGAAACGGAAGTCCTTCACCATCACCTTGTTCACCTGGAAAATATCGGGGGTGGGCGAATATCCGTCTTCCCGCTCCTGGCTTACCAGGTGGAAGATCCTGGCCATGTTAGAGGTGGAACCGCTTTCAGATCCGATGTCGGGTTCGGTGATGAGGTGCATGTAGCCGTCCTCGACCTTCGCCCGGCTTAGGTAGATCCCTCTTTTGGATATGAGGCTGCGGAAGGATATCTTTCCGGATATGGTCTTGGCCGCCACGAATGTGTCGGCGGGTGCGGCCTTGTCGTATGGATCCTCGTCCAGTATAAGGATGTCGCTGATCGTGAAGGAATTGAGGGGATTGATGGATACCTTGCCCACTTTTATCGTGCCGGAGATGCTTCCTCCGAGTTTGCTTATGACGGAATCGGCCAGGGATGTTTGTACCGACGGCGACTGCAAAGCCAGCCACCCTGTTCCCAGGAGGACTGTCACGAACCCGAAGATCCTTGCGGCTATGTCTGTATTCCTTTTGATACGGCTATACTTCTTGCAATCTACAAAAATAATAAAATATTCGTAAATTTGCCCACTGAAACATGTCAGATATAATCCTTGGAATAGAATCTTCCTGCGATGACACTTCGGCGGCCGTCATCTCCGACGGATGGCTGTTGTCCAATGTAATCGCCTCCCAGGACGTTCACCGTGCATTCGGCGGCGTCGTGCCCGAACTGGCATCCCGCGCCCATGAGCAGAATATCGTCCCTGTGGTGTCCGAAGCCCTTTCCCGCGCCGGTGTCCAGGCCCGGGACCTTACGGCGATAGCCTTCACACGGGGGCCTGGCCTGCTCGGTTCCCTTCTGGTAGGGACCTCTTTCGCAAAGGCCATGGGACTTGCACTCGATATTCCCATCGTGATGGTCAACCACCTCCAGGGCCATGTCCTGGCAGGTTTCGTCAAGGAGAAGGACCAGCCGGTGGTCCAACCCTCCTTCCCTTATCTCTGTCTTCTCGTCTCCGGCGGCAACTCCCAGATAGTAAGGGTGGATTCTCCGCTCGATTTCACCATTCTCGGCCAGACCATAGACGACGCGGTGGGCGAGGCCTTCGACAAATGTTCCAAGATGATGGGGCTCGGCTATCCGGGAGGGCCGATAATAGACAGGCTCGCCAAACAAGGTGATTCCCGTCGCTTCAAGTTCGCAAAACCCCATATCCCGGGGCTCGACTACAGTTTCAGCGGAATCAAGACCTCGCTCCTGTATTTCGTAAGGGACGAACTTGCCAAAGATCCCGCATTTATGGAAAAGAACAAGGAGGACATCTGCGCTTCCTTCCAGAAGACGCTCATCGACATCTTGATGGACAAGTTGATAAAGGCAGTAGGACAGACCGGAATAAAGGAAGTAGCCATCGGCGGGGGAGTCTCGGCCAACAGCGGCCTGCGCTCCCGCATCACCGAGGAAGGGCGCAAACGCGGCTGGAAGACCTATCTGCCCGCGTTCAAGTTCACTACGGACAATGCCGCGATGATAGCTATCGCCGGCTATTATCACTATCTCGCCGGCGAACGCACTCCGCTTGACGTTGCGCCAGTTTCCCGCATGGCGGATTTCTAGGTTTTGCTTTTTCGCAAATAAATCCTAACTTTGCGGCGGGGAAAGTCGTACACGACCAGCTCCCTCTGAACTCCCCCAGGGCAGGAATGCAGCAAGGGTAGGAGGTCGTAGCGGTGCGATGTACTAAGCTTTCCCTTTTTTCGTATGTATTCGGATATCTTGGTAATAGGCGGAGGCGCATCAGGTCTCATGGCGGCATACGGTGCGGCCAGATACTTGGTCGATGCGGGCTCCGCGGCAAGGGTTACGGTACTGGAAAAGATGCCGCGCCCAGGCCGCAAGATAATGATAACCGGCAAGGGACGATGCAATTTTACCAACGTAAAAGATTGGAACTCATTCAGTTCCCATGTTCGAACCAATCCGAATTTCCTCAAGCCCGCCTTTTACAATTTCACCCCTGGGAAGTGCCTGGGATTCTTTGAAACACTCGGGATGCCGACTGTGGTGGAAAGGGGCGACCGGGCTTTTCCGCAGAGTCATCGCTCTTCCGACGTCATCGACGCCCTTGTCATGGCCTGTCACGGGGTCGGGGTGAAGATAGAGACCGGGGCGGAAGTCGCGGATATCAGCGCATCAGGGGGCCGGTTCAATGTCTCTTTGACCGACGGCCGTGGATTCAGTTGTGCCAGGGTGATAATCGCAACCGGGGGATTGAGTTATCCCGGGACGGGCTCGACCGGTGACGGATACCGCTTCGCGGAGAGTGCCGGGCACTCTATAACAAATCTGTTTCCATCCTTGACAGCCATAGTCCCCAAAGCTTATAAACAGAAAGGGGATAAAGACCTGCATATCGATCGCTCAACGCCTTTGTCGGAATTGGGGGAGATGCTTTGCGGCCTCCAGCTCAAGAACGTTGAAGTGCGGCTGTTCGTAGGGGACACCCTTGCACAGGGTGAATTCGGGGATATCGATTTTACCGACGGGGGAATTGAGGGGCCGGTAGGTTTCCAGGTGAGCCGAAAGGCCGTGAAAGCCCTTGTCAACGGTTCGAAAGTATCCGTCGTGCTGGACCTTAAGCCAGGCGTTCCCCTCACTGAACTCACCGCCCGTGTCAAGGAACTCTGGCAGCAGGTTGACAAGGACCCTCGAAGCGTGCGTCTCCACGAAAAGGAAAAGGCCCGCATCCTGCTCGGAAAACTTATGCCCTGGGACCTTATTCCCGCATTCAGGGCGATGAATCCCGACATCATGACGCTTGAGCGTAAGGGCAGGACCCAAACAAAGCTTTGGGTGAATCTGCCTTCGATAGCAAAAGCGCTGAAGGAGTGGCGTTTCGAAATCACAGGCTACGTGGGCTATGAGAGGGCCGTAGTCACTGCCGGAGGTGTGGACACCGCCGAAGTCGTAGCGAAGACGCTGGAGTCGCGCAAGACCCCGGGGCTCTACTTCTGCGGAGAGGTGCTTGACATCGATTCCGATACCGGAGGCTACAACCTCCATACGGCATTCGCTACCGGGATCCTGGCCGGGCAGTCTGCCGCGAAATCACTGTAAATCAATTATCTGAAACTGGATATATTACGCAGGGTCCCGTCAGATGCTGTCAAAGATGAGGGGAAGGATGTCGTCAACCTTCCCGAATTTCCAGATGCGGCTGCCTCCGACCATGATGACTGACATAGGCTTGCCCGATTTGGCCTGGTACTGGGCCATGACCTGGCGGCACGCTCCGCATGGGGTAGCCGGTTCTTGTGTGAGGCGGCCCATGACCCCGCCGGCGAGGGCTATGCTTTCCATGTCCTTGTCGGGATACTGGGCCCCTGCCGAGAACATGGCCGTGCGCTCGGCGCAAAGGCCGCTGGGAAAGGCCGCGTTCTCCTGGTTGGCACCGCGAACCGTCTTTCCGTTGCTCATGCGCACTGCCGCACCCACATTGAAATGGGAATAAGGGGCGTATGATCCCCTCATGGCCTTTATGGCCTCTTGCGCCAGGAGACGGTCCTGTTCATCCAACTCTTCGAGGGATTTGTATTCCTGGAACCTGATGTTGATTTTTTTCTCGGTCATGGCTTGATCATTAGCGAAGTCAAATATAGGAAACTTTTTCCATAAAACCCGTAAAATGTCTATATTTACCACTTCAGATGCCTCAGGACAGGTTTAAAGACACTCTCCCTCTGAAAGACGCCATGCGCCTTTCGGGGCCGGTGTCGTTCAACATCATGCTCAAGCCCGCCGGGTCGCTCTGCAATCTCGACTGCGAGTATTGCTACTACCTTGGCAAGGAGTCTTTGTACGGCGGCCGCGAACCCCGGATGACGGAAGGGATGCTTGAGACGGCGGTGCGCGAATACATCCAGGCAAACGACGTCCCCGAGGTCACTTTCAACTGGCATGGGGGAGAGCCCCTTGTGCTGGGGCTGGATTTCTACCGCAAGGCTCTCCTCTTCGAAAGGAAATACGGAGAGGGCAGGAAGATATTCAATACCATCCAGACAAACGGGACGCTGATAGACGCGGAATGGGCCAGGTTCTTCGCCCGGAACGATTTCCTCGTGGGCTTGTCGCTCGACGGTCCCGCCGACGTTCACGACAGGTTCCGCCGCGACAAGGGCGGACGTCCCACCTTCGATCGGGTTATGCGCGGCGTCGGACTGCTCAGGGACCACGGAGTGAGTTTCAACACGATGTCCGCCGTCAACAAGGCGAGTGAAGGGAGAGGTGTGGAGATATATGAGTTCCTGAGGGCGGCGGGGAGCCGTTATATGCAGTTCATGCCCGTACTTGAGCATGTCAAGGGTTCCGCAGCGGGCCGTCCGCACATCGTGCCCCCGGATGAAGAAGGGGCCGAGACCGCCCCCTGGTCGGTGGACGGCATGGCTTTCGGACGTTTCATGAACGACATCTTCGACGTATGGGTGAAGCGGGACGTCGGGGAAACCTTCGTCGTGGAGTTCGATTCAGTCCTCGCCAACTACTGCGGCATCCAGCCGGGCATGTGCATCTTCGACCGCACTTGCGGGGGATGTTCGGTTATCGAACACAACGGCGACCTCTATCCCTGCGATCATTTCGTCTATCCTGAATACCTGGTCGGGAACATAGGGAACGATGACCTCCGGGCCATGATGGCTTCGGAAAAGCAGGTGCGTTTCGGCATAGACAAGCACAGTTCACTTCCGCGCAAATGCCGGCGGTGCAGGTGGTTGTCCATCTGTAACGGAGAGTGCCCCAAGCACCGGTTCGACTTTACCGACGACGGCGAGGCCGGGCTTAACGCCCTTTGCGACGGCTACCGGCTCTTCTTCGGGCACACAGCCCCTTATATGGAGTATATGCGGGACCTCCTGGCGAAAGGGCTTCCCCCTTCCTTGGTCATGTCGTGGAATTCTGTTTAATTTCATTAACTTTGCGCCGTGAAAATTTGTGTGGGATTATCGGGCGGAGTCGATTCCAGCGTCGCCGCGCTGCTTCTGAAGAGGCAGGGCTACGACGTTTTTGCGATGTTCATGCAGAACTGGAACGACACAACCGGCACGCTGCACGGGGACTGTGAGTGGGAAGAGGAACGTTTCGTGGCCGAGATGGTCTCCCGCAAGCTGGAGATACCGTTTTATTTCGTCGACCTGAGCAAGGAATACCGCAAGCGGGTGGTCGATTATATGTTCGACGAGTATTCCAAGGGTCGAACGCCGAATCCCGACGTGCTTTGCAACAGGGAAATAAAATTCGACGCCTTCCTGAACGTGGCACGCAAGATGGGCGCGGACATGGTCGCCACCGGCCATTATTGCCGTAAGGACGAATTCATTGGACCGGACGGCAAGAAGATATATCGTATCCTCGAGGGCACCGACCCCGGCAAGGACCAGAGCTATTTCCTCTGCCAGCTCACCCAGGAACAGCTTGCCGCAGCAATGTTTCCGATAGGGCATCTTCTAAAGAAAGAAGTGAGGGAACTGGCGCGCGATGCCGACCTTCCGTCAGCCGACAAGAAGGATTCCCAGGGGATTTGTTTCGTGGGCAAGGTGGACCTGCCTGTATTCCTTCAGCAGAAGTTGGCGAGCGTGGAAGGGAAGGTTGTGGAACTTCTTCCCGCATATTATGAATGCAACCTGCTGCACCATCGCATCCGTGAACTGTATTCCCGCGGCCTGCCGTATTCCGACGCCGAACTGGAAACGCTCTCGGCCGTCCCGGGTCATTCAGAGGTGGAACTGCGCACTGAGACCTACCGTTCCGGCCGGCACCACACGAAAAAGACACGTTATGTGCAGAATGGGTTATGGTCTTTTGCCGGCACCCATGAAGGGGCTCAGTTCTTCACCATCGGACAGCGCAAGGGCCTTGCGATCGGAGGACACAAGGATCCGCTTTTCGTACTCTCTACCGATATAGGGAACAATGTAGTATATGTGGGGGAAGGCGAGGACCACCCCGGGCTCTACAGGCCCTGCCTTAAGGTCAATGCCGGGGAAATCCACTGGATAAGGCGCGACCTGGCCCTTGAGCCGGGCGGCTCGATGCGTGCCCGCGTGCGCATACGTTACCGTCAACCGCTGCAGGATGCCACCCTGCTGATGCGTGATTCCGGCCTCTTCATCCTGTTCGACAGGCTTCAGCGAAGTATAACACCCGGTCAATTCGCCGTCTGGTACGCCCCCGACGGTGAAATGCTCGGCAGCGGAACAATCCGATGAAAGAATTCGAGATAGCCGTCCCAATAGGACATGAACCTACCGCCAAGGCCATCGCAGCCCAGGCAGTGGGGCTCGAACCTATACTCGTCAGACGCTCCGTGGACGCCCGGAAGGATCCTGTATGGAGGTACCGTTACGAGGCTTATGCACCCGGTGAATATGAACCTTACAAGCTTCCGGAATATCGGGATGTCAGGGATGCCGCTCCCGTCATAGTGGTGGGTGCGGGTCCCGCGGGCATGTTCGCCGCCCTGAAGCTTCTTACCCTGGGTTACCGTCCCGTCGTGCTTGAAAGGGGCAAGGACGTGCATGCCCGCAAGGTTGACGTCGCCGCCCTTTCCCGTACGGGTGTCGTGGATCCCGACTCGAACTACTGCTATGGCGAGGGCGGAGCCGGCACCTTTTCCGACGGCAAACTGTACACTCGTTCTTCCAAACGCGGAGACAACCGCGAGGTGCTTCACCAGATGGTACGTTTCGGAGCATCCGCCGATATCCTGTTCGATGCCCATCCGCATATCGGTTCCGACAAGTTGCCCATGGTGGTGGAGAACATACGCAAATGCGTCGTGGAGCACGGGGGAGAATATCATTTCAGGGCGAAAGTAGTGTCGATAGACGGCAAGGCCGGGGATTTCACAGTCGGTACTTCATCCGGCATGGTCTTCAAGGCCGGTGCGGTCATCCTTGCCACAGGCCATTCCGCAAGGGATGTCTATGAAATGCTGTCGGCCTCAGGCGGAGCGCTCGAGGCCAAGGGCTTCGCGCTCGGCGTCAGGGTGGAGCATCTCCAGGAAAAGATAAATTATGCCCAGTATCACGGCAAATGGCGTCAGGGCATGCCGGCTGCCGAGTATTCCTTCGTGGAACAACAGGACGGCAGGGGGGTCTTTTCCTTCTGCATGTGCCCCGGGGGCATACTCGTCCCCTCATCCACCGAACCCGGGACAGTCGTTCTAAACGGGATGTCAAATTCTTCCCGCAACGGAAAGTTCGCGAATTCAGGCGTGGTGGTGCAGATAAATCCTGAAGATGTCCCCGGCCGGGATCCTTTCCGTCTCATGGATTTCCAGCATTCGGTGGAAAAGAAGATGTACGACTTCTGCGCTCAGTCCAACCCGTCCAACTTGCTGACGGCGCCAGCCCAGAGGTTGGAAGATTTCGTGTCGGGGAAAATCAGCAGGAGGATGCCCGAGACTTCTTACCACCCGGGCGTGATTCCGGCACCTCTTCACGAACTGCTCCCGCCGATGGTGGCGGAACGCCTGAGGAAGGTGTTCCCGAGGGTCAAAATCCACAATTACTGCGTTCCTGGAGCAGCCCTGCTTTTGGGCGTAGAGTCGCGCACCTCTTCTCCGGTGCGGATTCCCCGTAATCCTGAAACTCTTGAGTATCAATCTGTTCCGGGCATTTATCCGGCTGGCGAAGGGGCCGGCTATTCAGGAGGGATTGTCAGTTCCGCGATAGATGGCATACGCTGTGCCGCCGCAGCGGCTTCGGCTCTGGACGCTGTGGGGAATTAGCGGCTGTCGCTTTCCAGGTGGCCTACGACCCGACCGAGTCGGAGCGGAATCACGAAGTAGATGGGTTTGAGTGCCTCGCCAGTGGTGGCGTAGATCGTTATGGGATGCTCCGGGTCGAAAATGCGTCCGGTCTTGACCTCGACTGTGAATTTCTCTGTCATCACCCTGTCCATGCCCTTGACATTGAGCTCCTCGGCTCCATGGTATCGGAAGGTGATGGGAAATGCATCGTCGTCGAGGGCCACCAAGACCGTGAATTTTTCTCCGGCGGAAAGTTTCGAGAGATCTATGCTCCTGAAAGCGAAGAAGAGCGTGGAGACGTCCATAACTCCCTTCTCGAGCGGGATGTGCTTGTCCTTCAGACGGCCGTCCGAGGAACGGAGCTTGGCGTCGATATAGCCTTTGTCCCAGTGATAGACATAGTCGTTGTCGGCCCAGTACTTGAATTCTCCTGCAGAACGGTCGGCAAGGACCGGCTTGTAGTCGTCGGCCATGAAGGTGGAATTGAAATTTTCCCTTACCTTGACCAGTTTCTCGAAAATACTGGCGGTATGGCCTTCCATGTTCACCTTGTAGGCCTTCTTTCCGTTATAGGTGATGGTTTTAAGACTTGTATATGCGTGGGCGACATCAGCGTCAAGGACGCCCCATTTATAGTGGACGATGTAAACTTGCTTCTCTCCGTCGACGTAGGCCTTGTCGTTGCCTTTCTTGAGCGGTATCAGGCCGGCGGCAAGCGCAAGTATGATTGACAGTATCTTCATAAACCGGTTCCTTCTCAAAAAAAATGCCGTTCCGTAAGGGAGCGGCTTTGAGCCACTCATCAGGCTCGAACTGACGACCTGCGCGTTACGAATGCGCTGCTCTACCGACTGAGCTAAAGTGGCTTTGGACTGCAAAGATAGTCATTTTTTATATCTTTGCAACAGAATATGCCGGATGTGGATCTTCAAAATTATTGCGAGGCGGAAATTATCCCGCGCTATGCCGCTTTCGACAAGGCCCACCGCGAGGACCATGTGCGTACGGTCATCGCGCAGAGCTTGGAACTCGCTTCCAACTACGATGTCGATGTGAATATGGTTTATGCGGCAGCAGTCTATCATGACACCGGCCTCTCGGAGGGCAGGGAGACCCACCATCTGGTTTCGGGAAGGATAATCCGCGGGGATGTCAATCTTCGCAGGTGGTTTTCCCCCGTCCAGATAGAAGTGATAGCCGAAGCGGCGGAAGACCACCGTGCTTCGGCCAAGGGGGAGCCGCGAAGCATCTACGGCCGCATACTGGCCGAGGCCGACAGGGTGATAGATACGGAAACCATCATACGCCGCACCATCCAATACGGCCTTTCGAATTATCCGGAACTTGATGTCGAGGGACACTGGCAGCGCACCCTCGCGCATCTGAGGGAAAAATACGGGTATGGTGGATACTTGAAACTTTATATCCCGGAGAGTCCCAACGCCGGGCGTCTTGAGGAACTGCGGGCCCTGATAGCTTCCCCGGGGGAGTTGCGAGCAGTCTTCGACAGGCTTTTCTACATTTGCGGGAAAGCGTAGGAAGTTGCCTGCAGGCGCTCCATTCAGGAAAAAATCAGTTTGAAATCCAGGATCACCGAGCCTGCGAAGGCGGCTCGTATCCTCCTTGTGCCTTCTTCCCTTGAACACAAGTGTGCGGTTGGAGCGAGTTCCATGCAGAGCAGGTCCCCGCGGCGTACCAGGCAGGACCTTGTGGCGGCAGCCATGGCCTCGTCCACCATTTCCGTACTGAATACGCCGGTTTTTAAGATGCGCGCGCCGTCCATTTCCACTTCGAATACGTTCCCTTGCAGGGAACCTGTGCCGAAGAGGGTCTCCGGCAGGAAGGAACTGTGGTCGAGACAAGCCGAAGCGGCCAGTCCCGCGGCGCCGGAAATGGGTTCGGAGTAAAGCAGCAGGCCGAATCCTACCCCGTCGTAATAGCGTCCCGCGAACCTTGGAAGGATGCTTTTCCCGGGGCGCGAGATGTGAGCGAAAAGTACGGGGGACCAGGAGAATCCGTCCGGGAATTCGGGTGCGAAATAATCGCCGCTCTTTCTTTCCCAAGAGGTATCCGGCCTTGTATATATCTGTCCTTCAGCTGTCTGGACGAGAATGTTCATGTCTCAGAAAAGCTTTCCTCCGCTGAACTTGTCCCTCAGGTTACGGAGAGCCTCGGCGCTTGCAGGGCCCCTCTTTTCGGCTTCCGTCTCCTTGCGTATCCTGTCGAACTGGGCTTTGGTGTCAAGGGCGAACGACCCTTGCTCGATCCAAGCGAAATAGGACGGTTCGCTGTTATAGATATCTCGGGCGTATTTGCCCTTGTGCTTGCCGAAGTTGATGAGTACGTGGGCGTAGTCGTTGATCCCGGAATCGTCGTAGATGAGATGGCCGGAAAAGTCGACGTATTTCTTGCCGACGAATGAGGACAGGGCCTTGACGTCGTTCTTTAGCACCTGCTCGCGGTATGGGGCGGGCTCCTTGTAGAAATCCAGCTGGGACTTGAGTACCTCGTACGTAGCCATAGTGTCGGCTTCTGCCGAGTGCGCCCGTTCGAAATCCTTGCCTCCGCAATAGAAACGGTAGGCGGCCCGGAGGTTGCGCGGCTCCATGGCATGGTAGATGTTCTGCACATCCACCAAGATGGGCTCATGCAAATCTATATCTATGTCCGCCAGCATCTTGCGCGCTTTTTCGCGGCTTGTTTCCGGAGTATTGTATGCAGAGATTCGCTTGTTGCAATATGCCCTGACCCGCTCGAGTTCCTCGGCGAGGAGCGGGAGGTCGAACTTGGATGCGTTGAAGCCAGCCAGGTCGGAGCCGCGGAGCCATTCCACGATTTCGGGGGCCACCTCGATGAAGCGGGGACAACCCGAAAGCATGTCGTCGGTGATGCCGTTCACCTTCGAGGCTTCCTCGGAGATGTGCTTTTGGCTGCGGGAGTCATAGTCCCAAGGCTTAATGCGCCAGGTCTTGACCTGGGGTGTGCTTTCTCCCGGGAGGGCTTTGACGAAACTTAGTTCGATGATGGAATCTGACGGAATGTTGAGGCCCGTGCTTTCTATGTCGAAGAACAGCAACGGCCTCTTGAGATCGAGTTCCATGGGGCTTTCTTGGTTACGAAACCATGATAGGCATCAGGATGCCGCAGATCTTTTCGCTTGCGGCTTCTTCCTCGGCGGGTACGATGAGGGCGGCACGGCGCGGGTCGGCGAACTTGAGCACTATGGTCTCGCAGTCCATGTTGGCCAGTATGTCCACAAGGAAAGAAGACTTGAAGCCTATGGTGAGGTCGTTGCCGGAATAGTCGCACGTTAGTTTCTCATACGCGGCGATGGCGAAGCCCAGGTCCTGTGCGGTGAGTTCCAGCTGGCCTTCCTTGAGGTCGAACTTGATGTGGTTGGAAGCCTTGTTGGCGAATACCGATACGCGGCGTACTGTGCTGAGAAGCTGCTCGCGGTCTATGCGCAGCACGTTGCTGTTGTTCTGCGGAATGACGTCGCGGTATTTGGGATACTTGCCCACCACCAGGCGGCAGATCATCACTGTCGAGCCGAAGGTGAACACCACCGTGGAGGAGTCGAACGACACCTTCACCTCGCCGTCTTCCTTGGACACGGTCGAGCGCAGCACGGCCGCGGGTTTCTTGTGAAGGATGAACGACGCGCTCTCGGCAGCCTCGACATCGGCGGTGGTGAAGCAGATGAGCTTGTGGGAGTCGGATGCCACGAGAGTGGTGCTTTCGGGGCTGATGTCGAAGTAGATGCCGTTCATCGCGGGGCGCATCTCGTCGTCTGCGGTGGCATATACCGTGCTTGCTATGCCGTCGATGAGCGAGGCTGCAGGGATGCTGATGCTAAGGGCGTCTTCGGCTGTTCCCTTGATCTCGGGGTAGTCGGCGGCAGGGAAGAAAGGAAGCGAGGAATTACCGTTGCTCCAGACGCATTCGAAGGAAGACTCCCCGGTGGTGCGGATAGTGACCGGCTGGTCGGGGAGAGCCTTGAACAGTGCTATCAACTGGCTGGCCGGGACAGCGATGCTGCCGTCCTCCTTGCTGTCCACCAGGACCTCCGTACGGAGTGTTAGCTCCTGGTCGGACGCTGTGATGAGAAGGGTGTTGCCCTTGAGCTGGAAAAGGAAATACTCCAGGATGGGGAGGGCGGTTTTTACTGGGACGGCCTTGGAAACGTCCATCATGCCTTTGAGCAGTTCTGCGCTGGATACGTTGAATTCCATATGTTTTTCTAATATTAGTCAGATTGCAAATATACCTATTTAATTTTGAATTTGGCATATCTTTTGATTTTTTGTTCCCTGCATGACAGAATTGCAGATTAAAAATTACATAAAATGAAAAAAGAAGTCTTAACAACAATCATTTCGGTAATTTGCAGCGCCCTGGTGGCAGGAATCGTAGTGAAAGCCGCCACTCCGAAGGCGACCGCAGCAGCCCCTTCGACAACTTATTCCATTGATGGGCAGGAATACCGTACTGTCAATTTGACAGAAACCGACTATCCCGATTTCACATATGCGGCCGAGAATACCGTGGACGCCGTGGTCTTCGTCAAGGTGACGGTCAAGACGGCCCAGCAGTACAGTGAACTTCCCCCGATGTTCCGCTATTTCTTCGACATCCCCGAAGAGCAGCAGGGGAGCGGTTCGGGAGTGATTATCCGTCCCGATGGATATATAGTCACCAACAATCATGTTGTGCAGGGAGCAAGCAAGATCGAAGTCACCCTCAACAACAACAAGAGCTACGAAGCCAAGGTGATAGGCACCGACCCCGTAACGGACGTCGCCCTCATCAAGATAGAAGCCGGCGGCCTGCCCATAGTGCCTTTCGGGGACAGTGACAACCTCCGTCTCGGCGAGTGGGTCCTCGCCATCGGCTCCCCTCTTGGGGAGGAACTCAAGGGCACCATCACCGCCGGCATCGTCTCGGCCAAAGGCCGCACCATGCCCAGCAATAACCGCGAGTTCAAGATCGAGTCGTTCATCCAGACCGACGCTGCAGTCAACCGCGGCAATTCAGGGGGAGCCCTCGTCAACAAGAAGGGTGAACTCGTGGGCATAAATACCGCCATAGTGTCCACTACGGGGTCATATGCAGGATACTCTTTCGCGGTTCCTTCCAACATGGTCAAGAAGATAGTCGGCGACCTCATCGACTTCGGCAGCGTAAAGCGCGCAATGCTCGGTGTTTCGATGAGTCCGGTTACTGAAAAAATTGCCGGCGAGATGAAACTTTCCAACCTTAACGGCGTATATATAAACGAGGTTACCAAGGGCGGAGCTGCCGACAAGGCCGGCCTCAAGGAAGGAGACGTGCTCCTGAAGGTGGATAACACCCTCATTACTGCACCCTCCGACCTGCAGGCGAAGGTCAATGGTTTCCACCCCGGCGACAAGGCGACCCTCACCGTGGTGAGGAACGGCAAGACCCTCGAACTCCCGGTTGTGTTCCAGGGCACGGTCGAATCCACCGGAACTGTCACCGAAGACGGATCAGTAGCGTTCTATGGCGGCAAGATATCCAGGGCGAGCGATGAAACCCTGGCGAGGCTGGGCCTCAAGAACGGTGTGGAGATAGTCAGCGCCGGCAGCGGGAAACTGGCGGAAGCAGGGGCCAGTGACGGATTCGTCATCCTGTACGTCAACGACCAGGCCGTAAGTACGCCTCAGGAAGTAGTAGAAATAGCGAAGAAGAGCAGGCGTGCCGTCTTTGTCGAGGGTGTTTCAGCCACCGGAAAGAGAGGCTACTTCGGCTTCGCGAAAGAAGAATAAACCAATAATGCGTCAGTTAAAGATCACAAAATCCATCACCAACCGCGAGAGTGCCTCGCTGGATAAATATCTCCAGGAAATAGGCCGCGAAGAGTTGGTGAGTCCCGAAGAAGAAGTAGAACTGGCACAACGCATACGCAAAGGCGATCAGGCGGCCCTGGAGAAACTCACCAGGGCCAACCTGCGTTTTGTGGTGAGCGTTGCCAAGCAGTACCAGAACCAGGGCCTTAGCCTCCCCGACCTCATAAACGAGGGCAACCTCGGCCTCATCAAGGCCGCCGAGAAGTTCGACGAGACCCGTGGCTTCAAGTTCATATCCTATGCCGTATGGTGGATACGCCAGAGCATCCTCCAGGCTCTGGCCGAACAGAGCCGCATAGTCCGTCTTCCCCTTAACCAGGTAGGTTCCCTCAACAAGATAAACAAGGCGCTGGGGAAGTTCGAGCAGGAACATGAGCGCCAGCCTTCCACCGAGGAACTGTCGGAGATGATAGACGTGCCCGAGGACAAGATCGCCGATACGATGCGCGTAAGCGGCCGCCACGTCAGCGTGGACGCCCCCTTCGTCGAGGGCGAGGACAATTCCCTTCTGGACGTCCTTCCGAACGAGGACAGCCCGATGGCGGACAAAGGCCTTACGAACGAGAGCCTCAGCATCGAGATTGAACGTGCCCTGCAGATCCTCACGCCCCGTGAGCGCGAAATCATCAAGAGTTTCTTCGGGATAGGCTGCCAGGAGATGACCCTGGAAGAGATAGGCGAACGTCTCGACCTTACCCGCGAGAGGGTCCGCCAGATCAAGGAGAAGGCCATCCGCAAACTCAAGAAGCCTTCGGCAAGCAAACTGCTCAAGAGTTATCTGGGATAATGACAGCGGAACAGTTCATCGCCGGGAAGGCCTCAGAGGCCGTCAAG